>CAZZAQ010000114.1:0-9468 GCA_964652165.1 uncultured Bifidobacterium sp. | reverse complement strand
ATTGACGAAGATGGTGAGGAAGATGATGAGGAGCGGGCGCGTCACGAGACTGCTATCACTATACAATCAAGCACCTATGACATTTCGTTTCGTGATGGCCGCCGTGGCGGGACGCATCCCGGCGTCCAGGTTTCTCCAGAATCTCGTCGTCATCTACCTCGCCAACTTCATCGGTGCCTTGGGTCTGGCCGCATTGGTCGCATGGTCGGACCACTGGCAGATGGGCGGAGGCACTGTGGGCAAAACTGCGTTGAGCATTGCGGCGGCGAAGTGCGCGCTGCCGTTCGGCGAAGCGTTCCTCAAAGGCGTGCTGTGCAACGTGCTCGTCTGCCTCGCCGTGTGGCTGGCGATGGCGGGGCGCACTGTGACTGACAAAGTGCTGGCCATCGTTTTTCCCATCACCGCGTTCGTCGCGTGCGGCTTCGAGCACAGCGTGGCGAACATGTATTTCATCCCGCTGGGCGTCTTTCTGCGGGAACAAGCCGTTGCCTCCGGCACAGCGAATCTCGAAGTGCTCAACTGGCTCGGCCTCGCGCGCAATCTTGTCCCGGTCACGCTGGGAAATCTCGTCGGAGGCGCGGGGATGGTCGGGTTGGTCTATTGGGTCATCTACCGGCGTGGCGTAACGGTGCCCCGGGCACCGCGCTCCCGAAATGAAAATCCATCATCATAGCGCCGAGGAGGCGCTCGCCAGCGTGCAAAGCGGGCCGGACGGATTGTCGGCGGGCGAGGCGGCGCGTCGGCTGGGAGAGTTTGGCCCGAACGAAGTGGAACCGATTCAACGCGAACCGCTCCTTCCCCGATTCTTCAAGAGCTTCACTCACTTCTTCGCCATCATCCTCTGGCTGGCGGTGGCGCTGGCGTTCTTCGCGGAGGCGCGCGAGCCAGGCCAGGGCATGCTCACGTTGGGCTTCGCCATCGTCGGCGTGATTGTCATCAACGGCACGTTCTCCTTCTGGCAGGAGCATCGCGCGGAGAGAGCACTGGACGCCCTGCAACGACTGTTGCCACAGCAAGTGAAGCTGCGGCGCGATGGCAGCACCACGCAAGCGTCTGCCTCCAGCCTCGTCCCCGGCGACATAGTGTTTCTCGAAGCCGGAGACAATGTTCCCGCTGACGGTCGCGTCATCGAGGCTTTCGCTCTGCGCGTCAACAACGCCACCATCACCGGCGAGTCGGTGCCACATTCGCGGGATGCGAATGTGTCGGACGAACCGGACTTCCTCCACAGCAGCAACGTGCTGCTGGCCGGTACGTCCGTCGTGTCGGGCGAAGCGACCGCGCTGGTGTTCGCCACGGGCATGCACACGGCGTTCGGTCAAATAGCCCACCTCACGCAAACAGCCAAAGAGCCGCTCTCACCCTTGCAGAAGGAAGTCGTCCGACTCAGCCGGCTCGTCGGCTTGCTGGCCCTGGGGCTGGGCCTTGTGTTCTTCTTCATCGGACGCGCCATCGGGCTGCCGTTTTGGAGCAATTTTATCTTCGCCATTGGCATCATTGTCGCGAACGTGCCGGAGGGACTCCTGCCAGCGCTGACGCTCGCGCTAGCAATGGCTTCACAGCGGATGGCCCGGCGCAACGCCCTCATCCGTCACCTGCCCGCCGTGGAAACGCTGGGGGCCGCTACGGTGATCTGTACGGACAAAACCGGCACGCTCACGGAGAACCGCCTGACGGCAAAGCGGCTGTGGCTGGCCGGCCATTGCGTCAACGTGTCCGAAAAGGCGCGCGTGCATTCGCTGTCAGTCGCGCATCGGCACTTCTTCGAGATTGCGCGCCAGTCGCACAACCTGAAGCCGACGGGGCAGAACGGCCGGCGGCAGTGGCTCGGCGACCCGTTGGAGGTCGCGCTGGTCGAGTTGGCGGAGGAAATCATTCCTGGCGCGGTCGAGTGTCCGCGTCTCGACGAAATCCCCTTCGACTCCCGACGGCGGCGCATGTCCACGCTGCACGAGGTTCCGGATGGCAGAGTGCTTTATATGAAGGGTGCGCCTGAAGTCGTACTGCCGCTGTGCGAACGCGTGGAGTTGAGCGACGGGCCGGCAGCCCTCACCGACGAGTGGCGCGAAAGAATCATCGCGGCCCAGGATGCGATGGCGCAGGAAGGATTGCGCGTGCTGGCGCTGGCGTATCGTCCGCTCGTAGCAGCCGAGGTCGCCAGGCTCACTTCTCAAATCCAAAATCGAAAATCCAAAATCCAAAATTGGAATGAACCTCCTCACTTCGGCCCCCACGAGTTGGAGCAGCATCTCATTCTTGCCGGCCTCGTTGGCCTTGAAGACCCGCCGCGCCCCGAGGTGCCCGCCGCCGTCGCGCGCTGCCGCGAGGCCGGCATCCGGGTCATCATGGTGACGGGTGACCACCCGCAAACCGCGCTAGCCGTCGCGCGCGAAGTCGGTCTGGTGAAGTCCGTAACGCCACTGGTGCTCACCGGCGACAAGCTTCACCGCCTCTCAAACACGCAACTCCAACTCGTTCTCGACACGCCGGAGATTGTTTTTGCCCGCGTGGCCGCCGGCCAGAAGATGCGGATCGTCGCCGCGCTCAAACGCAAAGGCGAAATCGTGGCTGCCACCGGCGACGGCGTGAACGACGCGCCCGCCCTGAAGCAAGCCGACATCGGCATCTCGATGGGTCGCTGCGGGACCGACGTGGCGCGCGAGGCGGCGGACATGATTTTGCTCGACGATAACTTCGCCACCATCGTAGCCGCCATCGAGGAAGGCCGCGCGGTCTATGCGAACATCCGCAAGTTCCTGACCTACATCCTCACGTCGAACATCCCGGAGATTGTCCCGTATCTTGCGTTTGTGCTGTTCAAGATTCCGCTGCCGCTCACCGTGATTCAGATCCTGGCCGTGGACCTCGGCACCGACATGTTGCCCGCGCTGGCCCTCGGCGCGGAACCGCCAAATCCACAGACGATGCGCCAACCCCCGCGCCCGCGCGGCGAACGCCTGCTCAATTTCGCACTCATCGCCCGCGCTTATCTGTGGCTGGGTCCAATGCAGGCGGCGGCTGCGATGGCTGCGTTTTTCTTCCTCTTACACTCCGGCGGCTGGTCCTTTGGCCAACACCTTGAGTCGCACGACCCCATTTATCGTCGCGCCACGACGGCCTGCCTCAGTGCCATCATTGTGATGCAGGTCGTGAACGTATTTCTCTGCCGCAGCCGCCGCGAGTCTCTCTTTCGCTTCGGCCTGTTCAGCAACCCGCTGATTCTCGTTGGCCTTGCTGTCGAACTGACGCTCATTCTTCTCATCGACTACACACCGTGGGGCAACGCAGTCTTCGGTACCGCCGCGATTCCCCTTGCGGCGTGGCTCTTCCTGCTGCCCTTCGCGCTGGCGATGCTGCTTTTAGAAGAAGCCAGGAAGTGGATGGTGCGCAGAGCCACCGGCCCTGAGGGTCGGCAGGGCAGCACTCACGCCGGTTCGACCAGCCAGCTCACGTCCGCAGCAACGACTCGGCCCGGAGCCGCCAGAGCTTGATGCCATTGTCAATGCGACGAGGTGGCCGGCCACTCCCGGATCGGCGTGAAGCGTGTTGGCAGAATTTTGCCGGTGTTAGAGACTGGACGCCGTGGTGCCAACCAAACAGTTTGTACGAACAGAGCGAGCCTTCGGATGGGTGGACTTCGCCGTCCTGGCACTGCTCGTGGCGCTCATCTACGCGGTCGTGACAGTGGCTCGCGAATGGAGCGGCCCGCTGCAACCCGTCGCCGAGATTCATACCGAGGCGCGCTACCTGCCGCTCTACGCACTGTTCAGCCTGACCCGCGGCGTGTGCGCCTACGGCGTGTCGTTCCTGTTCACGTTGGCCTATGGCTACGCGATGGCGCGGGTCGCCGGGGCCGAGCGCGTCCTCCTTCCGCTGCTGGACATTTTGCAAAGCATCCCGGTGTTGGGATTTCTGCCGGGGTTCGTGCTGGGGATGGTGCATCTGTTTCCACATCGCAACTTCGGACTCGAACTCGCCTCGGTGCTCATGATTTTCACAGGGCAGGCATGGAACATGACGTTCTCCTTCTACTCGTCGTTGAAGACCGTGCCGCCAGACCTGGACGCGGTGACGCGGCTCACGAAGTTGTCGTGGTGGGAACGGTTCTTCCGGCTCGACCTGTCATTCGCGGCGACGGGTCTGGTTTGGAACAGCATGATGTCCATGGCGGGCGGCTGGTTCTTTCTCACCGTGAGCGAGGCGTTCGTGCTGGGTGAACATGATTTCCGCCTGCCGGGGCTTGGCTCTTACATGAGCCTGGCCATCGAGCGTGGGGATGTGCGGGGTCAGGTGCTCGGCGTGCTGGCGATGCTTGGCATGATTGTCTTGTTCGACCAGTTGGTCTGGCGTCCGGTGGTTGCGTGGGCGCAGAAATTCACCGACGAGGAATCCGACCCCGCGCACCACTCGTGGGTGTGGGAGCGGATTCGCCGGTCGTGGATCTGGCGGCTGGCTTCGCAGCCGGCGGGATTCGCCTGGCGCCGCGCCAAGCCGGTGCTCGGCGCCGCCGCCACACCGTCCGAAACCCGGATTCGTCACGCGCCGAACGCGCTCCGCTGGTTGAAGCGCTTCGTGCTGGTCGCAGTCGCAGCGGGCATTCTGTTCGGCTTTGCCCGATACGTCCATCTGCTGACCGCGCTCACCGGCGCGGAATGGCTGCACCTGCTGACCAGCATCACGGCGACCTTTCTGCGCGTGGCGGCCGCGGTGGCGCTGGCTTCGTTGTGGACGGTGCCGGTGGGCGTGATGATTGGCCGCAATCCCCGCTGGGCGCGGCTGCTTCAGCCGATCATCCAAATGGCCGCGAGCTTCCCGGCGCCGATGATTTTTCCGCTGGTCGTCGGTGGAATGTTTTTGCTCGGCGTTGGCCTGGGGCTGAGTTCCATCGTGCTGCTGGTGTTGGGCACGCAATGGTATGTGCTCTTCAACGTCATCGCGGGCACGAGCGCGATTCCGCGTGAGTTGTGGGAAGTGTCGCGGCTGGGCCGGTTCACGCGCCGGCATCGATGGCAATATTTGATTCTGCCCGCCCTCTTTCCGTCGCTGCTCACCGGCTGGATTACCGCGATGGGCGGCGCTTGGAACGCCAGCATCGTGGCCGAATACATGAAGTATCGCGGACGGACGCTCGCGACGACGGGATTGGGCGCAACCATCAGCCAGGCGACGGAGCGCGGCGATTTTCACGTCCTCGCCGCCGCGGTCGGCCTCATGGCCGTGGCCGTGGTCGGCTTCAACCGCCTCGTCTGGCGTCCGCTCAGTCACCGGGCGCAGTCGCGCTACGCGATGACGACCTGATTATGGCGACACTCCTTCTCGAAGTCCGCCATGTCTTCAAGCGCTTCTCGCTGGCAGGCGGCAAGAGCATCGAAATCCTTCACGACATCAACCTCGAGATTCGCGAGCACGAAGTGGTCGCGCTGCTGGGGCCGTCGGGTTGCGGCAAGTCCACGCTGCTGCGAACCCTGATTGGATTGGAAAAGCCGTCATCAGGGGAAATTCTCTACCGCGGCGTCCCGCAGACCGGGCTGAATCCTTCCGCCGCACTCGTGTTCCAGAACTTCGCGCTCTTTCCGTGGCTGACTGTCCAACAAAACGTTGCCATCGGCTTGTCCAGCACGCCGCTCGCCGAAGCCGGGCGCGAGCAGCGGGTGCGCCGGGTGATTGACATGGTCGGCCTGGAGGGATTCGAGGAAGCCTATCCCAAGGAACTCTCCGGCGGCATGAAGCAGCGCGTCGGACTGGCCCGCGCGCTCGCTGTTGAGCCAGAACTCCTGTGCATGGACGAGCCTTTCAGCGCCCTCGATGTGCTCACCGGCGAGACGCTCCGCAACGAAATCATCGACCTCTACATCAGCAAGACCTCGCCGGTGAACTCCGTCCTCGTGGTCACGCACGGCGTCAGCGAAGCGGTCTTCATGGCCACGCGCATCGTCGTGATGGGAGCGCATCCGGGAGCGATTCGGGCCGTGCTCGACAACCCGCTGCCCTATCCACGCGATGAGCACCATCCCGATTACCTCAAGCTCTGCCAGCGCCTCCACGCCCTCGTCACGCAAACCGTGATGCCCGATGAGCCTGCTGCCGTCGCGCCCGGCGGCCAGCGACGCCCCAGCATCAGGTCGCTCCCGACTGTCTCGTTGGGGACCACAGTGGGCCTGCTGGAGGTGCTCGAAAACGAAGGGGCGATGGAACTCTTCGAGCTGACGCAGCACGTGGACATGGAGTTGACGCAACTGCTGCTGGTTGTGAATGCCGCCGAACTCCTCGGCTGGGTGACCACGCCGGGGCAGCGTGTCGAGATGACTGCAGCCGGCCGGCAGTTCCTTGCCGCCGACATCAACCGGCGCAAGCAACTGCTCAACGCGAGTCTGCGCGACATCTTCGTGTTCAATCTCGTCGTGCAGATGTTGAAGCAATCCGAGCGCGGTGAAGTGGACGAAGAAACCGTCCTCAGCCAACTGGCCATGCAGTTTCCGCACGAGCGGCCGCACCGCATCCTGCGAACCATCGTGGCGTGGGCGCGCTACGCCGAGCTCTTCAAATACAGCGACACGCGGAAGGTCGTGTATGGATTGAGCGCCGCCTCCGTGGCAGCGGTGCATCCGCCGGACTGAAAGCCGCGAAGGACGGTTGAGGGCCTCGGCTCGGGTCACCTCGTTTGGCGGTGCCCTGTTTCGTTCGTGTCGCGGGCGGCTTCGAGGCCGGGCGCGGCGGAAGCTTCTCGGTTTTTTGTATCCAACCTTCTAAAGAAAGACCATCTCCTGCTTCGAGGGATTGCCGGAGATTGACCTCGGCCTGGCTGCAGATTCCTGATGGGCCGGCGGGAGTCGGGTGCGCCCCCGATCAGCCGCCCGTCTTGCTCGGAGTCTTGGCGAAGAACGGCTCGATGACCTTTTCCAGTTCGGTGCTCTTGCACTTGGGGCACTCCACTTTCTTCGTTTCGTGCTCTTTGATGGTCAATACTTCGCCAAACTTCTTGTGGCATTTTTTGCAGATGAATTCGTAGAGAGGCATAGTGGTGTCCTTTTTAAGTCCAATGTTGGGTTCTATTTTCGTTTCAAGTTCATGATTGGAGTGACTCCATGCGCTCGGAATAGCCTCCTGACCGGGCCGCGCTGTTGCAGCGTGCGCGGTGAAGCAGCCGTTCCTGAGCGGCAGCAAAATTGGCCTGGCGCCCGGCCCACACCTTCAGCGCCGGCGCCTGCAAGGCGCGGCCGAACGAGAAGCTCAATTCCCACGGCGCAGGGCCGGCCTGGTTCATCGCGTTAAGATGCTCTGTGGCGCGCTCGTCGCTCTGGCCGCCGGAAAGGAACACCAGGCCGGGCACAGCGGCGGGCACGGTTCGTTTCATGCATCGCAGCGTGGTCTCGGCGGACTCGGACACGCCGGCTTGCTGTGGACACTCTTTTCCCGAGAGAACCATATTCGGCTTGAGCAGCATGGCTTCGAGGCGGACGTGGTGTTCGGCCAGCGCGTCGAACACGAAGTGCAGCGTGCGTTGCGTCACTTCTGCGTGGCGCCCGATTGCATGGCCGCCGTCCATCAACACTTCCGGCTCAACAATGGGCACCAGGCCCGCTTCCTGGCTCAACGCGGCGAAGCGGGCCAGCCCGTGGGCATTCGCGCGCAGGCAGGTGTCGGTCGGGATGTTCGCGTCGATGGCGATGACGGCCCGCCACTTGGTGAAGCGTGCTCCCAGTTCCCGATATGCAGCCAACCGCTCGCGCAGGCCATCGAGGCCCTCGGTGATCTTCTCACCGGAGAAGCCCGCCAGCGCTTTTGCACCCTTGTCCACCTTGATCCCGGGAAGGATGCCCTGCCGATGGAGCACTTCGACCAATGGCGTGCCGTCGGTGGCCTTCTGGTATATCGTTTCGTCGAACAGGATCACGCCGCTGATGTACTCGCCCAACCCTGGTGTCGTGAACAGGAGTTCGCGGTAAGCCCGCCGATTCTCCACCGTGCATGCTGTCCCGACGCTTTTGAAACGCTTCTCAATCGTGCCGGTGCTTTCGTCCGCGGCAAGAATGCCTTTCCCGCGCGCGACGAGAAACCGAGCCGTGGCTTCCATTTGGATGTCAAACATAAGGCCCTTTGCTCATGTTGAGGCGCACGCCGCGCTCAGTGCCGCGCCTCCGCTGTGAATGACCTGCGCGTACAAATCGCCGATGGATTCGTCTGAACGGAACCGCCGGATGGCCGCCGCGAGCAACGGCGCGAGGAACACGATATTCAAGCCGGCCCACGGCTCGACAGGCGCCGGCACGGAGTCGGTCACATAAATGGCGCGAATGGCCGGATGGCTCAGCCGTGCACGCGCGTCGCCGACGAACAGCCCGTGAGTCGCCGCGACGATCATTTCGGGACGCGCTCCCTCGCGCAGCAACGCAGCCACCGCCTCGGCGATGGTGCCGCCGGTCGAGATCATGTCGTCGATGATAAGGCACGGGCGCCCACGCACGTCGCCGACCACCTTCACTACGCTTGTGGCCGTTCCATTCTTGCGTTCCTTGTGCAGCACGACCACCCCCGCTCCGAGCCGGCGCGCGTAGTCAGTCGCCATCTTGAATCGCCCTTCATCGGGGGAGACGACGATGATGTCCGGCGCCAACCGCTCACGCAACACGTGGACCATTGCCGGCACGACTGTGAGGCTATCCACTGGAATGTGGAAGAAACCTTCAATCTGTGCAGCATGCAGGTCCACGGTCACGACGTGCTGAATCCCGACCGCCTGCATCAGGGACGCGACCATGCTCGCCGCGATGGGCGCGCGCCGGCCATGCCGCTTGTCGGACCGCGCGTAACCGAAGTAGGGGATCACCGCAGTGATGCAGCAGGCCGAAGACCGTCGGCACGCATCGGCCAGCGCGAGCAACTCGACAAGATGTTCGTCCACCGGCGGCGCCGTGGACTGCACGAGGAAGACCTCCCGCCCGCGCACCGGCTCGTCGAGATGAACATTCACCTCACCATCGGGGAACCGTTCCACCGTGCAACGTCCCAACGAACGGTCGAGTCGCTGCGCCATCGCGGCGGCCAGCTTCGCGCTGGCCGTGCCGCCGAAGAGGATGAACTCGTCGCGTGTCATTGTCCTGATTTTCATTATCGCCGGCATCGCACGGAACCGCTTTCCGCTCTTTGGCAAACGCTGGCCGCGGCTTGGCGCCGGCTCGCGCTATCCGGGCTTCGCCTCAGCCTTCACGAAAATCTCTCCCGGCGCCTGAGGGAAACATTGGTTCCTCGAGAGTTTCAGTACATCGAGCAGCGGCCACAAGGTCCAAGCTCAAAGCTCAAAGTTCAAGAAAAGCTCCAATTGGCAAGCACCAAGGGCTGCCCTTGCGGACGGAAGGGTTTGCGCAGGGCCATCCGCCGAACCCATGCGCGGGCTGACGGTCGCGCGCCCGATTCTTTTGGAGCTTGAGGCTTGAGGCTTCTCTTGAGCTTTGAGCTTTGGGTTTTGAG
>CAZZAQ010000113.1:0-9498 GCA_964652165.1 uncultured Bifidobacterium sp. | reverse complement strand
CGATTTGGTCACGGCCGTCCGGCGCGCTTCCGGGTTGCGCGTCGAGATTATCTCCGGCGAGCAGGAGGCCGAATGGGTGTACCGCGGCGTCACAAGCGACGAGCGGTTCCACGGCAAGCCGTTGTTGATCCTCGACGTGGGCGGTGGCAGCACCGAATTCATCCTCGGGGATCAGGACCGGCACACTTTCCGGCAGAGTTTCCCGCTCGGCAGCGTGCGCCTGCTCGAGAAGCTTCGCCCGCTCGACCCGCCGTCCATCCAGGACCTGGCCGGCTGCCGCGACTGGCTCCAGAAGTTTTTGAAGCACCAGGTGGGCCCCGCGATGGAATCCACTCTCGCGGAAGCCGCGCGCCAGAACGTGACCCTCGTGGGCACCGGGGGCACGACGACCATCCTGGCGCGCATGGAAAAGAAGATGCCGCACTTCAGCCGGGAGGACATCGACAGCACCTGCCTTTCCCGGCAGCAAGTGCTCGACACTATGGTCCACCTCTGGAGCCTGCCGGTCGCCGAGCGGAAAAAGATTCCCGGCCTGCCGTCCAATCGCGCCGATGTCATCCTCATGGGGGTGGCCATTTATGAATCGGTCATGAAATATTTCGGCTTCGGCGCGTTGCACGTCAGCACTCGCGGCTTGCGTTTCGGCGCGCTGCTCGATTCCCGATGAACCTTCCCGCCGCGCGCGAAGAAGTCCTGGCGCTCATGCAGGCGCTGGAGGAAGAGCCGCATCACGTCCAGCACGTCGCCGCGCTCGCGCTTCAGCTCTTCGACGAACTGGAGGATCTCCACGGCCTCGACGACCACGACCGTTTCATTCTTGAGGCCGCCTCGCTGTTGCACGACATCGGCTGGTGTGTCTCCCCCGACGGCTCCGGACACCATCGCGAGTCCGCCCGGCTCATTCGCGAGCACGGCTGGAAACATTTCGGTGAGGAAACAGTCACGCTCACAGCCCAGGTGGCCCGCTACCACCGCAAAAGCCCGCCGGATCTCGAGCACGAGGAATTCGCCGCGCTGTCGCCCGCCGAACGCCTCCGGGTCCAGCAGCTCGCCGCGCTCCTGCGCCTGGCCGATGGCCTCGACCGCGGCCACCAGCGCCACGTCGCCGGTGTCAGCGTGGAAATCCTGCCGGATACGCTCCTCCTGCGGCTGCACACCAGCCATCCGTGCAGCCGCGAAGTGGCTTCCGCGACAAAAAAGTCGGACCTCGCCGCGACGGTGTTCCACAGGCCTGTCACGTTTGCCCTCGTGCTGGAAACCAAGGCGTGAGGCGCGAGGGAACGCACGTGGATCGATTGAAAATGAGTGAAACCGCCGCCCGCGACGAGGCGCTCGCATTCATGCGCGAGCTGGAACTGCGGCCCGTGCACGTCGAACACGTCGCCCGGCTCGCCACCCAACTTTTCGACCAACTCCTCGATCTTCACGGCCTCGGCCCGCGGGAGCGAGTTCTCCTGGAAGCCGCCGCGTGGCTGCACGACATCGGCCAGGGCCAGGACCCGCTGGCCGAAGGACATCACAAGAGGGCCGCCCGCCTGATTCGCGAACGGCCCTGGGTCCACTTTTCGCCGCCCGAAGTCGAACTCATCGCCCAGGTCGCTCGTTACCACCGCAAGGCGATGCCCGAGACGGCGCATGACGAGTTTCGCGCGCTCGACCCGCGGAATCGGTGCATCGTCCAGTGCCTCGCCGCGCTGTTGCGCCTGGCCGACTCGCTGGATCGCTCGCACCAACAGTCCGTGCGGGAGGTGCGCGTCGAGATCCGCCCCAATCAGGTACTGTTCCACCTGGACGCGACCGGGCCCGTCCTGCGCGAAGTGACCGCGGCGCATGCCAAAGGCGACCTGGCAATAGCCATTTTTCAGCGCGACCTGGTATTCCTGGTTGGCAATGAAGTCGTTAGGCCCGGACCGTGACCTGGCGGCCCAAATTCGTCGGATTCCCGTCTTGCCTCTTTTGCTGGGTCTGCGTAGCATCCCACAACGCCGGAAAGAGGCTGAATAGAGCCTGCTTTGCCGAGCGTCAGGACTAGTTGCAAGCACATGCCAACGAATCGTTTTCATAATATTGTCCTCGTCGTGGGAACGGCGGCGGCCCTCTCTTGTCCATCGCAAATCGTGGCCGCGGAGAAAGCAGGCGCGGCGCCCCCCACGCCGCCGTTGCCTTCCATCCAGTCGCTCAAGCTCGAACCTGCCTCGCTCACAATCCGAGACGCCCGCGATGAGCGTCGCGTGCTCGTGCTCGGCGTCGCTGAGGGTGGCCAAATCGTCGATTTGACCGAGCAGGCCAGCTTCAAGATCGAAGGGGCTTCTCTTGAGATTGGGGAGAAAGGCTATCTGCGTCCGAAGGCCAAGGGCGAAACGACGATCCTGGTTTCGGCCGCCGGAAAGGAAGCGAAGCTGGCGGTAAATATCGAAGGCGCGGACCCGACGCCCGTGCGGTTCGTCCGCGACGTCCAGCCGATTATGGCCAAAGCCGGCTGCAACGCGGGCACCTGCCACGGCTCGGCCAAGGGCAAGAACGGATTCAAACTCTCGCTGCGCGGCTACGACCCGGGTTTCGACCACCAGTCGCTCATCAACGATTTGTCCGGCCGGCGTTTCAACCGCGTGAACGTGGACGAGTCGATCCTGCTGCTCAAGCCGCTGGGCGAGATCCCGCACGAAGGCCAGCAGGCGCTCAAACCCGGTTCCCGCGAGCATCAGTTGCTCCGCCAATGGATTGTCGAAGGCGCCAGGCTCGACGACTTGAAAGACGGCCGGGCCACGAAACTGCAAATCCTTCCCCGGGAGATCGAGATGGATTTGCCTGGCCGCGCGCAGCAATTCCTCGTGCTCGCCAGCTACGCCGACGGCTCGACGCGCGACGTGACGCGCGAGGCGCATTTCTCCGTGAGCAACACCGAGGTGACCGACGTGGACAAGGCCGGCCGCGTGCGCGGCTTGCGGCGCGGCGAGGCCGCGTTGCTCGTGCGCTACGAAGGTTTTTACGCCACGGCGCTGCTCACCATCATGGGTGACCGCTCGGGCTACCAATGGACCGACGTGCCGGAGCACAACTTCATCGACAAGCACGTCAACGCCAAGCTGCGCAAGATGAAGATTCTGCCCAGCGATCTGGCGAGCGAAGCGGAGTTCCTCCGGCGCGTGTCTCTGGATCTCACCGGCCTGCCGCCCAAGCCGGAAAAGGTCCGCGCCTTTCTCGACGACAAGACGCCCAGCCGCGAGAAGCGCGAGAAGCTCGTGGACGAATTGATCGGCAGCGCGGACTTCCTCGAGTGCTGGGCCAACAAGTGGGCCGATCTGCTCCAGTGCAACAGCGAAAACCTCGGACAGAAGAGCGTGTGGCTCTATCGCGGCTGGATTCGCGAGCAACTCGCGAAGAACGCCCCTTACGACCAATTCGTGCGGGCGCTCCTCACGGCGCAAGGCAGCTCGTGGGAAAACCCCGCCGTCAATTACCTCCGCGTGCTGCGCGAGCCGGGCAAGATGACCGAGGACGTGAGCCAGACTTTCCTCGGCGTGCGCTTCAACTGCAACAAATGCCACGACCACCCCTTCGAGCGCTGGACCCAGAATCAGTATTACGAGATGGGCGCCTACTTCGCGCAGGTCGGCGTTAAAAAGGGGCAGGTCGGCAAGGACGTGATCTTCGCCGAAGCCGGCGGCTCCCTCAACATCACCTCTGAGGAGGTCGTCTATCGCAAGCCGGAGGGCGGCGAGGTGAAGCATTTGAAGACCGAACAGGTCGTCGCGCCCAAGGTTCCGGTCGGCCAGGCCAGGGCGGTGACTGCCGACGGCGACCGGCGCGAGCCGTTCGTCGAGTGGCTCACGTCCAAGGAGAATCCGTTCTTCGCCAAATCGATGGCCAACCGGACGTGGAGTTACTTCATGGGCAAGGGCATCATCGATCCGGTGGACGATATTCGCGCCAGCAACCCGCCGAGCAATCCCGAATTGCTCGACGCACTGACGGCGGAGTTCGTGAGCAGCGGCTTCGACGTGCGCAAGCTCATGGCGACCATCTGCAAGTCGCGCACCTACCAGCTTTCCATCGTGAAGAACAAATGGAACGAGGACGACACGGTGAATTTCTCCCACGCCAGCCCGCGCCGATTGAGCGCCGAGCAGCTCGCCGACGCGCTGGCTGCGGCCACCGGATCGAAGATCAGCTTCGCCGGCGTGCCCAGCGGGATGCGCGCCGCGCAAATCCCCGACGGCATGGTGCCAGGCAACGATTTCCTCCTCCTCTTCGGACGCCCCAAGCGCCAGAGCGCCTGCGAATGCGAGCGCTCCAGCAACATGACGCTTTCGCACGCCCTCAGCCTCGTGAACGGCAACACCATCAGCGAAGCCGTCAACTCGGCGAACAGCCGCATCGCGAAGCTGGCCGATTCGGAGAAGGACGACAAGAAGCTCGTCGAGGAACTCTACCTGAGCTGCCTCTGCCGCCCGCCGACCGAGAAGGAGCAGGCCGCCGTGAAGTTCGAGAGCGCGACCAACCGCCTCGAGGTGGCCCAAGACCTCGCTTGGGCGCTGCTGAACAGCCCGGCGTTTTTGTTTAACCGCTGATAGTATAGTGTTCCAAACCATGCTGACTACGTACAAAGCCAAGTTGAAGGGCGAACGAATCGAGTGGGTGGATGAAGTTCCTCCGCTGGATCCGCATCATGGCGCCGACGTCCTGGTGACGGTCCTGCAAGGCAACGGTCACACGTCCCTGGACAGGGCGGAGCGCGGGAAGCGCATGAAAGCGGCGCTCGACAAGTTGGCCGCCGCCGGGGGCGTCAGCAGCATTCCGGATCCCGTCGCCTGGCAGCGCGAAATACGTAAGGACCGGCCGTTGCCCGGACGCGAAGACTGATGCTCCTGGACACAAATCTCATCATTTATGCCGCGAAGCCTCAGAACGAGTTTCTTCGGCGATGGATTCAGTCGGTGGTGCCGGCTGTCTCCGGCGCCGCTTGCGTCGAGGCGCTCGGCTACCACAAACTCAGCGGTGACGAGCGGCAGTTCTTGGAGGCGTTTTTCGCCGCAGCTCCCATGCTGCCCCTGGACCGTCCCGTACTCGATCAAGCCGTGAAACTGCGCCAATTACGGAAGTTGTCGCTGGGCGATTCGCTCGTCGCCGGAACGGCTTTGGTCCACAAGCTCACGCTCGCCACCCACAACACGAGCGAATTTGCGTGGATTCCAGATCTAACCGTGTTCGACCCGATTGAGAAGCCGCCCGTCCCCATGAAGTAGCGATTCCTTCGATGACCATTAACCGCGAGATGAAACACTGCCAGACAACCGAGTTTCTAAGCGTCAGCCGGCTGCGTCCGTTGCCGACCGAGGAGGAGCGACTGGCGCGAGAGTGCTCCATCGTGGCGCTATTCTGCGGCATCGTTACTTTGGTGTGCAGCGGATTAGCTTGGATGACTTATTCGTCCTCGGCCGAGTGGACCGAACCGCGATTTTTTGTTCCGCTAATTATCGGAATCGGCTCACTCTCGGGCAGCCTTTCGCACTTTTTCCTCGGCCGGCGTCTTAGGAAACGAATCATCAGCGCCAGAGAACTTGAATGAGGATGGTAGAATTGTAAAACCTCAAACTTACAAAACCTATGATCAGCATCCCCGGACAATCAGGCAGCACGTGCGACGGCTTCAGTCGGCGCGAATTCCTCCGTATCGGCGGCATGGGCATGGCCGGCATTACCCTGGCCGACATCCTCCGCCTTCAGGCCAGCGCCTCAAGCGCGCCCGGCGCCGACAAAAACAAAAGCGGCTGGGGCCAGGCCAAAAACGTCATCTTCATCTTCCTCCAGGGCGGCCCCAGCCACATCGACATCTGGGACCCCAAGCCCGACGCCCCCTCCAGCGTGCGCGGCGAGTTCAAGCCCATCAGGACCGTCGTCCCCGGCCTCCACCTCAGCGAAGTCATGCCGCTGCTCGCCAAGCAGGTGGACAAAGCCACGCTCATCCGCTCCGTCAGCTACACCCCCGCCGGCCTCTTCAACCACACGGCCGCGCATTACCAGATGATGACCGGCTACACGCCCGACCGCGTGTCGCCCTCCGGCCAGCTCGAGCCTCCCGCGCCGAACGACTTCCCCCACGCCGGCTGCCAGATCGCGCGCATCAAGCCCCCCGACGTGCCGATGCTCCCGTTCGTCATCCTCCCGCGCCCCACGCAGGAGAGCAACGTCATTGGCAAGGGCAGCTCCGCCGGCTTCCTCGGCGCCGCTTACGACCCCTACTACTTCTACCAGGATCCCAACAAGGACATCAAACTGGACGACCTTTCGATGCGCAAGGAAGTCCCCAAGGAACGCCTGGAACGCCGCGCCACGCTCCTCAAGACCGTCGAGAGCCAGATGCCCGAAATGGAAAAGGCCGTCGAGAAATATGCCCTCGACGCGTACTACCGCAAAGCCTTCGACCTCCTCAGTTCCGGCCGCGCGCGCAACGCCTTCGACCTCGCCCAGGAAAAAGACAAGCTTCGCGACCAATACGGTCGCCACACCTTCGGCCAGGGACTGCTCCTGGCCCGCCGCCTCATCGAAGCGGGCACCCGCTTCGTGCAGGTCAACTGGCCCGCCGTCGCCAACGGCGACCCCAACGTGGACGCCTGGGACACGCACGCCGCCAATTTCGGCCCGCTCAAAAAGCTCCACTGTCCCAAGCTCGACTCCGGCTTGAGCGCCCTGCTCGAGGACATGGACCAGCGCGGGCTGCTCAAGGAAACGCTCGTCATCGCCATCGGCGAGTTCGGCCGCAGCCCGCGCCTGGGCGTAAGCACCAGCGGCAACGGCAACGCCCCCGACGGCCGTGACCATTGGCCTTACTGCTACACCGCGCTGGTGGCCGGCGCCGGCGTGCGCCGCGGCGCCATTTACGGCAAGAGCGACGCCACCGGGAGCAGCCCGGCCGAAAAACCCGTCCACCCCGTGCAACTGCTGGCGACCACCTACCACGCCCTGGGCATCGACCCGGCCACGATCATCTACAACCACCTCAACCAGCCTCGCGAACTGGTCGACGCCCGGTTCGGCGATCCGGTGACGGGGTTGTTTGGATGAGCCACCTCGGTTAACCTTCTTCCCATGACCGACAAAGAAGCCGTCCTCGACGCCCTCAAGCGCCTGCCCGAATGCGCCAGCCTCGATGAAATCACCGAGGAACTCCGCATTATGGCCGCCGTCCGGCGCGGGCGCCAGGACGTCGCCAGCGGCCGCGTGAAGAACCACGCCGAAGCGGAGAGACTGCTGGAGTCCTGGGCCACGGCATGGACTACCAGGTAATCTGGTCCGACGCCGCGATTGCGGACCTCCATGAAATCTGCGCCTACATCGCCCGCGACAACCCGTCCGCCGCGCTCCGGCTTGGGGAGGGCATCCTCGCGCACGTCCGCATCCTCGCCACTTTTCCCCTCATTGGCCCGGCGTATCCACGGGGCGCGCGCGGGAAGCTGCGCGAGATTGTCTATCGACCCTACCGCATCTTCTACGACGTGGACGAGGAGACGCATCGTGTCGAAATCCTCCACGTCTGGCACGGTGCGCAAGCAGAACCCGGGCTTTGAGGAGGCCCCCAACCAGCCTCGCGAACTGGTGGACGCCTGCTTCGGCGAGCCGGTGACGGGGTTGTTTGGATGAGCGAGTCATGCCATCGTTATCCCGATGAGCAAATCCGTGCAACTTCTCTCGCCGCCACCGCTGCCCCGGCCGCGGAACCATCTCCTCACCTCGGAGGAATTCCTTGACTGGCTCCAACCCGGCGTCCACGCCGATCTCATCGCCGGGGAAATCTTTATGCATTCCCCGGTCAATCTGCGCCACGCCAACCTGATCAACTTTGTTGAACGTCTTCTGGCCGCCTACATCGAGCAGGAGGAACTCGGTGTGCTCCACCGCGAAGTCGTGGCCGTCCGCCTGAGCCTGCGCGAGACCTTCATGCCGGACCTGGCGTTCTTCACCAAACAGCAGGCCGCTCGCTTTGCCGAGGCGCATGTCCCCGTTGCCCCCACGTTCGTCCTCGAGGCCCTTTCCCCGGCCACCGCCCACAACGACACGCGCCGCAAATTCTCGGCCTACGAATTCCACGGCGTGCAGGAGTATTGGATTCTCGATCCGCAAAAGCTCGCGCACCGCTTTTACCGCCGCGCCGGCGACATGTTCGTGGAATTCGCCCAGGGCGCGGCCCGCATCGACTCCGCCAGCATCCCCGGCTTCTGGGTGAAGCGCGGCTGGCTGCAGCCGGACAAGCCCCCCGCCGTGAGCGCCTGCCTGGCCGAAATCCTCAAGTCACGCAATCCGCGCGGGCGGGGCGAGAAATGAGCCGTGTCATGAACCCCTGCAACCGGCCCCGCGAGCTCATCCAGCCCGAGTCGGTCGCGGGGTTATGTGGATGAACAAACGCCTTCCTTGCGGGCGCGGCGAAACTCTGGCATAGGATCCCCATGAGAAAGGAAAGAAAATGAAAACATTCACGGCGACTTGGATTGCACTTCTAATGTTTTGTGCCTCGCCTGCGTCCTCGGCGGACGCGCAAGCAGATGAAATCTTTCCACCGGGATTGATCAGATTCGACGGTGCGTCGGCATTCGCCGTCCTCGATATCTACAAGGAACTGAGCGGTGCGGAGCTCCTTGTGGCTTCCAATGTCAACACGGTGGCAGCGACGATTACTCTCAAAACCACTGTTCCCCTTACAAGAGTGCAGGCATTGAGGGCAATTGAGCAAGCGTTGCTCGAGCAGGCAGGGATGGTGATCAACAAGTTAGATGAAAAACGGGTATCGGTCACATACAACGACGCGCTCCCTCTCAAACTCGCGCCCGGCACCAAGCCGCCAGCGGCTGGTCGGTCTTTCCCCGTCCTGACGGCACCGGATGGAAAGACCTACTTCCTTGCACCCGATGGACGCCAACTGGTGCCAACCTCACAATCCCCGATTCCCCCTCCCGTTCCTCCGCCGTTCATCTCTCCGCCAAAGTGATGAGCGCACCTCGTCGAAAAGAGAACGGGGTCAGTCCTAACAATCGACAATGAACGCGGCACTCTGAAGATGAACAACGCGATCCGCCCAGTCCCCATTCGCCCCGCGCCGCTGCGGCGCGATTCGGCACGCCCGCGGCGCGACAGGAGGCGGCTCCTGGGCGGCATACATGCCCTCGGCGTCGCGGACCAGTCGCGGAGCGACTTCGCGATGGTAGCCGTGGGCTTCAGCCCACGGGTGCCCGGCCCCACCACCCTGCGCCGCGTAGCGACGCTTGAATCCCGCCCTCCCCCTCATGCGTCGCTCCGCGACGCGGACGGCTGGGCCACCGGACCGTGGGCTGAAGCCCACGGCTACCTTCATCCGGCGTCGCTACGCGACGGACTTCGCCCGGCGTCGCTACACAACGGGAGCGTCATTGCCTTTCTCCGCGCCCCGGTGCGGCGCGCTTCGTCGCGGCTGCGGCGGCGAATCCCAACGGGATTCCGTCCTCCAGCCCAGGGTTGCGAGGCACG
>CAZZAQ010000112.1:0-9624 GCA_964652165.1 uncultured Bifidobacterium sp. | reverse complement strand
ATCCTGACGAACGGCCGCCCAGCGTACGCCTCCGCAAACAGCGTGGCCGCCTTGCCCGCCGGGAGTACCTGGCCCCCGGCGAGGGTCGCGTGCAGCGTGAGATGAATGCCGCGCACGAACGGACCGGAATGGGTGAGCAGTCGCGCCTCCGCTGTCGATCGACCGGTCCACGCGCGCCACTGCTCCAGCACTTCGCCCTCATGCCGGTGACCGAACACCGAGTAGGCGAAGAGATTGTGCGCCCGCATCGGATGGTGCGTGGTCGGCTTCGGAAGGGCACCCGCGCCGCTGGAGCCGGTCACCGCGAAGAGCGCGGGTGGCGCGGCGAGCGACAATCCGCGGAGCGGATAGAGCGCCAACTGCGCGGCCGTCGCGAAGCATCCCGGTGTGGCGATGGCTGTGCGTCCGCGGAGCGACTGTCCCAGCACGTCGGCCAGCCCGTAGGTAAAACGATGCACCAGTTCGGGGGATGGGTGGGCGCCGTAATACCGGGCGTTGAGCGCTGGGTCCTGGATCCGGAAATCGGCCGCGAGGTCGATCACCAGCCCGGCCCCGCCTTCGAAGACCTCGGCCGCGAGTTTCGAGGATTCGCCGTGTTCCAGGCAGAGAAACACCACGTCGCGGCCCGCAGCCGCCTCGGCCGGCGACGCGCCGCTGAAGCGCGCCTCAGAGAACCCGGCCAGCTGCGGGTGAATGTCACCCACAGGCTTGCCCGCCTGGCTCCGGCTGGTGGCGATCCACTCGCGCACCTCGGGATGGCTCGTGAGCAGCCGGAGGAGTTCGCCGCCGACATAGCCGGCCGCGCCGATCACGGCGACCCTCACGTGGCCCTCCCGGAGTTCCGGTCCCGCCACGCTTGCACCGATGCGCGGGTCGTGTCGAGCAGGCCGGCGGCGTCACGCAGGGCGTTGTGCGCGGGCATGCCGAGGGCGCCGCGGATGTAGTCGCGCCCGACTTCATTGTCGGTCGCGGGACCGGTGAAGGTGGTGATCCCGAGGTGGAACTGGCGATCGAAGGACTGCCGGCCGGCATCAAAACCGAGCTGGGCAAGCTGGCGGCGGCGGCGGGCGAAACGACGCTCAAGATCACCGCCACGGACAAGGCGCCGATCACCAACGCGACCTTCACCGTCGTCGGCACGGCGACGTTCAACGACCGTAACTACAAGACCCGCACAGGTCCGATTTCCCTGGTCATCAGCGCGCCGGAGCCTGTTGAGATCGCCACCAACGCGCCGCCCGCTGCGGCGACATCGCCGGCGGCCACGAAGTGACATTGTATTGTATGAAGCAAGATTGTTTCCGTGTTGCTGCGGGGCTCACAGCCTTTGCCTTTTCCCTGTTCATCGCCTCCGCCGCCGACAAGCCGGTGAGCTACTACCAGGAAATCGTCCCCATATTCAAACGTTCGTGCAACGGCTGCCATCATCCTGGAAAATTGAAGGGCCAGCTCGACTTGACGACGTTCGAAGCGTTCAAGAAGGGCGGCAAGCACGGGCCTGGATTCGTCGCAGGCAAGCCGAAGGAGAGCGTCATTCTCGAGGAAATCGGCGGCGACGAGCCGTCGATGCCCAAGGAAGGCGATCCGCTCTCCAAGGCCGAGGTCGCTCTGATCGAGCGGTGGATTACAGACGGCGCCACGGACGACACGCCGGCCGGCGCCGGTTCCTTCAAGCTCAGCGCCGCGCCCGTTTATGCAACCCCGCCGGTCATTTCCGCGCTGGCGTTTTCGCCCGATGGGAAGGTACTGGCCGTTTCCGGCTACCACGAAGTGCTGCTGCTGGCGGGCGCGGAGTCGAACATCGTCGCCCGGCTCGTCGGCGAAAGCCCGCGCATCGAGTCGCTGGCGTTCTCGCCCGACGGCAAGCGGTTGGCGGTCGCCGGGAGCGCGCCGGCGCGGTTCGGCGAAATCCAGCTTTGGGACGCGGGCACGACCAACACCGTCATCGGCCCGCAGAAGTCCTGGAAGCTCGCGGCCGACTCCCTCTACGGCGTCTCGTGGTCGCCGGACGGACAGCGGCTGGCTTTTGGCGGCGCGGACAAATCCGTGCGCGTCATCGCCGTCGCGGACGGCAAGGAGCTGCTCAAGTTCGACAACCACAGCGACTGGGTTTTCGCCACGGCCTGGACGACGAACGGCGAGCGGCTGGTCAGCGGCAGCCGCGACCGGGCGATCAAGCTTATCGATGCGAAGAGCAGCCAGTTCATCGATGATATCAACAAGCTGATCGAAGGCGTACTTTGTTTCGCGCGCCACCCGACGGCGGATATCGTGGCCTACGGCGGGGAGAATGGCTTCTCGCGCACCTACAAGATTTCGGACAACCAGGGCCGCACCGCCGCGAATACCGACTCGAATTTCCTGAAAGAATTCGAGCGGATGCCCGGACCCGTGCAGGCCATCGCCTTCGCGCCGGACGGCAAGAGCTTGTGCGTCGGCAGCGTGGGCGGCGAGGCGCGGGTCTTCAACACGGAGGACAAGAAGCGCCTTGCCACGCTCAAGGGACACGACGGAGCCATTTTCGCCATCGCGTATCATCCAGCCACCAACTGGATCGTGACCGGCGGTCACGAGGGGAAGCTGCGCGTATTCGAGACCGCGAAAGGCGAGCCAGTGCGAGCGTTCATTCCGGCGCCGCTTTCGGCCGCCGGGCCTCAACAGCAGGCGGCGAAGTAGGCGGGAGCAGGTTCCAGGGTCCAAGCTCCCAACCCTCGAAAATTGGCTGGCCGAGGAGTGATGGTGGAAGGGGGCAATGGGGAAATGGAGTGCTGGAGTAATGGTGTCCCGATCACTACATCTCTGCATCACTCCATCACTCCATCACTCCATTACTCCATTACTCCAACACTCCACTACTCCAACACTCCATCCCTTCGCCGGCCGCGCTACACCCCTCGGTTGGCGCGCCAGAGGAGCACGGCGCCTATGGCCTGGAAAATGAAGTTCGGGAGCCACAGAATGAGGTGTGGCGCCAGTTCATGTTTCGTCTCCAGCGCCTGGCCGATGACGAAGAAGCTGTAGTAGAGGGCGACGAGGATAATCGCCACGGCGATGCCCCATGTCGTCTCGCGGCGGTGCGCGCGAATGCCAAGGGGAATCCCGATCATCGTAAACGCGAAACACGAGAAGGAAAACGCCACCTGCCGGTGCGCTTGCACGCGCAACGGCGAGGTCAGGTCAATGCGGCCGGGAGTGTTAAGCTGCTTGATGCGATGACGAGTGTCGCTTGCGCCCGGCTTGCCCGGTTTGAGCGGGTCGCTCATGCGCTCTTCCAGTTCGCGCATCTCCTCCCAAAGCTGCCAGAATGTCAGCTCGGTAATGTCGGCGCGGTTCTGTGTGGAGACGGGCTGGAGCGGGTAGGAAAACTGGCTTTCCGGCGCTGAGAACGTCGAGGGCTTCCCGTCGTTGATCACGACTCGGTAGCCGTCGAACAGGGTCACGAAGGCTTCGTTGTTGGCTGGGTCCACTCTCAAATGACCCCGTTCGGCGCGAATGTAATCCACCACCTGGTTGCTCGAGCCGAGATGGTAGATCAGGACGTCCTCCAGGTTCGAACCGCGAATCTTCCGGACGTAGACGATGCTGTCCTTGAATTCGGTGATGTACCTCCGCTCGGGAATGAACGTGGTCGGGCGCGTGTTGCGGATGCTGACGAGCAGTTCCTTGTAGCCCACGCGGCATTGGGGCGCCCACTGCATGCTGATGAGCGCCGTCAGGCCGCTCATCGCGATGCCCAGCAGCAACACCGGCGCGACGAGGGAGACCAGGCTCACGCCGCTGGCGCGCACGGCGGTCAGCTCGTTGTCCGCGCTGAAACGGCCGAAGACGAGCAGCGTGGCGGTGAGCATGCCCATGGGCAGCGCGAAGACCATCACGAACGGAACGAGAAGGCCGATGGCCTTGCCCACCGAAATCAGCGACGCCTGCCCTTTCAACATCAGGTCGAGGATTTCCTTCATCACGCTCGCAAGCAACAGCACGAAGGTGAACACCGCGGCGGTCATAAGGAGCGTCGTGAGTACCTGGCGCGTGAGATAAAGGTGCAGCGTCTTCATCGTCCGACTGCGGAGTGTTCGTGCGGCGGGGGCGGGAGACAAGGAAAAGGTGAGGGGGTGTTGCGTGGTGCGTGGTGCGTGGTGCGTGTTTTGATTGAGCACGGCCTGAGGGCGCCTGAAAAACTGACGCCCAAATCACCACGCACCACGCACCACGCACCACGGCACACCCCACGCAATACAAGCCCCGACCCACCCTACCGCTGCGACTGCGTATCCAGTTCCGCCAGCATCACCACCATCGCATCCAGGTCCGCCCGCGCGTCGCTCCCGTCGTAATTATTGAGCATGAGGCTGAACACGAGTCGCTCGCCGGCTTTCGTCGTAACGTAACCGGAAAGCGTGTTCACGTAGCGCAACGTGCCGGTTTTGGCGCGGGCGTTGTCGAAGGCGGCGGTGGCCTTCATCCGCCTGCGCAAGGTGCCGTCCACGCCGGCGATGGGGAGTGTGTCGCAAAACGCCTTCGCGTGGCGGTGTCGTTCCATGAACTGAAGGAGTTTGACCGTGGCGTTGGGAGTGACAAGCGCGCCGCGAGAAAGTCCCGAGCCTTCTTCGAGCAACACTTCGCCCCGGCCGATTCCGGCCCCGGCGAGGAATTCGCGCAATTCCGCCAGGCCGAGATCCTCGGTCATCGCCGCTGTGTTGGTGGGTGAATGGCGGGCCGCGCCGACCTGAAGAAAGAGCAGTTGGGCGTAGAGATTTTGAGAGGGCTTCATCGTCCTGGCGACGAGTTCCGATAGCGGAGGGGATTCGACGGAAGCCAGTTCGACCAGCCCGCGCGCCTCGTCCGGCCGCGATTCGCGATCGAGCCAGTCCACGGCGCGGACCCGGCCCGATACCAGAATGCCCGCGCGGGCCAGTTCCTCGCGAAGCAGCGTCACGAACCACAAGCCGGGCCGCGAAACGGTGATTGCATCGACCCAGTTCGTGGAACCGAGCGGCAACTGGCCGTGGATGTAGACCGTGTTCCCGCCGATGGGACGGTACAGTGAGAGGTCCCGAGGTCCGCCGGCCTCGACCGTGCGCGAGCGGTTGTCGAAGCGGAGATAATCGGTGGCCGGCAGCGTTCTAATCCGGCAGGACGCGCCGGCCATTAGCCCCGGCGAGATGAGCAGATCGACAGTGTTGTCTTCGACGGTGAGAGCGGAGACTTCGGCGCCGTAATAATGCTGAAGGTCGTCCCAGGTCCATTGCGTGCCGAGCGGCGGGCCGCGGAAAAAGCTTTCATCGCCCACAAGGTCACCGGCGACGCGCTTCACGCCGGCGCTCTTCAGCGCAGCCACGAGCGGCGCGAGCAGGTTCGTGTGCGCGCCGTGATGAAAACGGGCGGCAAAGGATGGATCCCCGCGACCATAGATAATGAGATCGCCCCGGAGCGTTCCAGTGCGGGAGGGTCGCGTCTTTGCGAGCAGCGAAGTCTTGATGCGAAAGTCCGGCCCGAGCCGGTCGAGCGCGAGCGCGCCCGTGTAAAGTTTGGCATTGGAAGCCGGCTTGAGCAGCTTGCCCGCGTCGTGCTCGAACAGGACGTTGCCGGTGTCGAGCGACAGGATCTTCACACCCCATGCCGCGGCGGAGAACTTCGGCTGCGCGAGGTGATTGCCAAGACGCTGATGAAGAAGCGCGAGCGGGGTGGGTTGTGCCGGCAGCGCGTCGAAGAACGGAAAACAAAAAGCCAACCCCATCGCCAGAACGCGAGCCGCTGGGACCGCCGGCTTCCAGCCGGCGCCTTGCAACGCGCCGCCAGGATGGCGGCGGTCCCAGTGGCGCGCCGACTTCCAGCCCGGCGCCATGCCGGAGATCCTATCTTCCAATGCGGAGGCCAGCGCTCCAAGCGAGACCGGTGGGTAAGCGGGGGCTGGCTTGGACATGCGGCGTTCCCCGGCGGCTTCGCTCACTTCACAATCTTCAGCACGCGATGATTGCTGCTGTCCGAGATGTACAGCGTGCCGTCGCGGTGGACATAAACGCCGTGCGGCTGGTTGAGCTCGCACTCCAGTGGCGGGCCGCCGATCCCCTTGCTGCCTTTCCTGCCGGTGCCGGCTACGCGGACGATGATCCCGTTGCCCGGCGTGTAGCGGCGAATGACGTGGTTCTCGGTGTCGGCGATGAGCACGGAACCGTCGTGGTCGAAGCAAAGATGCTTCGGCCCGTTGACCGTCGCGAAGCTGGCCTCACCGCCGTCGCCGGAGGAACCCTTTTGCCCGGTCCCGACGACGGTGCGGATGGTGCCGTTGGTCTCGACGACGCGCAGCGCATTGCCGCTGCGTTCGAGCACGTAAACGCGCCCGTCGCGATCGGCGATGACGGCTCGCGGATCGACCAACGGCGCCTCCACGGCGCGGGCGCCGTCGGCGGGAATGGCCTTCTTGCCGTTTCCGGCAACAGTGCGAACGCGGCCCGACTTCGAGTCCACCGCGCGGATGCGGAAGTTGTCGAGGTCGGCGAGATAGAGGTTCGTGCCGTCGAGCCCGAGCGAAACGCAGTAAATGCCGCCGAACTTCGCCTGGACCGCCGGTCCGCCGTCGCCGCTGAATCCCTTTTCGCCCGTGCCGATCACACGGCCCACCGTTCCGGCCGTCGGATTGAAGATGCGGACGCAGTTGTTAAACGTGTCCGCCAGCCAGATGTCGGCCGTGCCGGAAATCGCCAGATTATGAATTCCGTTGAACTGGGCCTGGAGCGCTGGCCCATTGGTGAAACCCTTCTGGCCGGTGCCCGCGACGACCGTGAGCATGCCGTCCTTGTCGAGCTTGCGGACGCGCTCGCCGGTCATCTCGACCAGGTAGAGGTTGCCCGCCGCGTCGAAGTCCACGCCGAAGGGCGAGCTGAGTTTGGCGGAAGTCGCCTGGATGGGCGCGCTGGTGTTTGTGTCCGAGCCGCCGCCGGCCACGAGCACGATGCGTTCGGCGCCCGATGAGTGAGCCGTGCCGACGAGAAGGATACAAACTATGGCTGCGATTTGGAACAGCCCCCTCACCCCGGCCCTCTCCCCCTCGGAGGAGGAGAGGGGGAAATGCCGCCAGCGCGCCGCATTTTCCGGCCGCGGTCCGATTCGAAAGAGGCGGCCGACTTGACTCCCTCTCCCCCTCAGAGGGGGAGAGGGCCGGGGTGAGGGGGAGCAGTGCGCGTTCATGATGTGGAGAGGCAATTATTGTCAGTCCAATTCCCGCACAAACAGATTCGCAAACTCAATCGGTTCACCGTGATGCTGGAGCCCTATCGGGCCCCGGCGAGGAATGCCAGGAAGTTGCGCATTCTCGACCACCGACTTGTCGTTCAGCATAATGCTCACGCGATCTCCGCGCATCGTGATGATGAACCGGTTCCACTGCCCCAGCGGCGCATCCGCCTTCACGCGCGGCGTGGCGGCGGCGCGGATGGCCGGCGGCTGGTTGGTGTCGTGCCGGTAATTCCACAACTCGCCCGACCCGACCGGCCAATTCCAGATGTTCACCTCGGCCTTGAGGCTGCCACGCAGGTAGATGCCGCTGTCCCCGGCGTCGGGCACTTCGACCGTTTTCTTCGAGCCGTCATTATTCAAGGCATAGTCGCCATTCGGAAGAATCACGGAAACCTGCTTCGCCTCCGGTTTACGGGTAAACCGCCAGTCTGCAACGAGCACGAAGTCGCCAAATTCCTTCTCCGTCCAAAGATGCTTGTTGGTGCCCTCCGCCTTGCCGTCGTAACGCAAGACCCAATCGCGCGGCTGCCAGTGTCCGACGTGTCCCGATTCGGAGCGCCAGCCGCTCAGATCAATGCCGGTGTAGAGCGGCCGAAACGCCTCGGCGAGCGGCGCTGTCTCCTCCGGCGGCGCGCCGGTCGATGGCAGCTCGCGGACGCGGATGTTTCGGAAGTGGCATTCCGAACCCTCCGATTCGAGGCAGAGGTAGCCCTTGCGCGGCTTCGATTCGCTGCCGCCGGAGACGACCGCGCCGTTGACGGCCAGCTTGACGACGCCGTTGCTGCACAGCACGCGGTAGTGGTTCCATTGTCCGGCAGGCTTCGCGCGCTTCTCGCTTGGCAGGCAGCGCATCCAACCGCTCGGGTGCGGGCGATCCGGCTTGAAGGTCGCGCCATGGATTGCGAAGACATCGCCGTGGCTCGTGTAGTTGGCGCCGTTGCGTCCGTCGAGGATCTGCACCTCGATGGCCTTCGCGAAGGGCGTGCCGACGGCCGTGATCGGCGCGCTCCAGACGAAGAGACCCGCGTTCCCTTCCGGCTTCATGTGTCGCCACTCCAACTCCAGTTCGAAGTTCTCGTACTGCCGCTCGGTGCGCATCACGCCCGTGGGGACGCCGGTGGAGACAATGATCCCCTCGCGCACGCTGAACGTGTTCGGCGCGCAGTTCACGTTCACCCAGCCGCCGAGATCGCGGCCATTGAACAGCGGTGTCCAATCAATGCCTGCCCCGTAGGCCGCCGCCGAGCAAGCGGCAAGGACAATCCCGCGCGCGACGAATCGCCATGAAGAGTGCATGGCGACCTTTTAGACCGATCCTTCGCGCGGGACAAAAGAAAAAGCAGAGCGGCCGGAACGATGCCGGGCCTCTGAACCGCATTTACGTTTCACGTTTCACGTTTCCACGCTTCACGCATCACGTATCACGCATCACGTTCCAAGCCGCTCTTGCCAATCCACTCTCGCCTCCCTAACGTCTGCCCGCTTTATGGAAAAAGTCGTCATCATCGGCACCGGCTGTGCCGGTCTTACTGCGGCACTTTACACCGCGCGGGCCAATCTCAGCCCGCTCGTCCTCACCGGCGCCATGCCCGGGGGCCTGCTGACGACCACGAGCATCGTCGAGAATTATCCCGGTTTCCCCGAGGGCATCGACGGCTACGAACTCATGGTGAAGATGCAGAAGCAGGCCGAGCGATTCGGAGCGCGAGTCCAGTTCGGCACACTCGAGGCTGTCGATGTCGCGAAGAGCCCCTTCACGCTCACCGTCGATGGCGAACCGGTGCACGCGGAGACCCTCATCATTGCCAGTGGCGCCAGCCACCGGCACCTCGGTCTTGAGAGCGAGGAGAAGCTCGAGAAAAAAGGCGTCACCTATTGCGCCACGTGCGACGGCGCGCTGCCGATGTTCCGCGACCGGCCATTGGTCGTCGTGGGCGGCGGCGATTCCGCGTGCGAGGAAGCGACCTATCTGACCCGTTTCGCCTCGGTCGTTTATCTCGTCCATCGCCGCGATACGCTGCGCGCCTCGAAGATCATGGCCGAACGCACGTTCGCTCATGCCAGGATCAAGCCGGTTTGGTATTCCGTCGTCACCGAAGTCCTCGACGTGAAACAGGACAAGGTCACCGGTGTCCGCCTCAAGAACGTGAGGACCGGCAAGGAAAGCGTGCTCGAATGTTCGGGCCTGTTCGTCGCCATTGGCCACATCCCGAACACACCGATTTTCAAGGGAGTGCTCGACATGGACGAGAATGGCTACATTCGACCAAAACGCGGCTCCGAAACGAATGTCCCCGGCGTCTTCGTGGCCGGCGATTGCTCCGACCACGTCTACCGCCAGGCCGTTACGGCGGCGGGGATGGGTTGCGCCGCGGCGATTGATGCCGA
>CAZZAQ010000111.1:9250-9660 GCA_964652165.1 uncultured Bifidobacterium sp. | reverse complement strand
GGAAGCGGCGGCCAAACTTGCAGCGTCGTTCTGGCCGGGGCCGCTCACGCTGGTGCTGTCGAAGGCGGCGGACATCCCGGGCGTCGTCACCGCGGGCGGTCCCACGGTGGGCATCCGCTGGCCGGGCCATCCCCTGATGCAAGCGGTGATTCGCGAGTGCGGCTTCCCACTGGCCGCGCCGAGCGCCAATCCATCGGGCCAGGTCTCGCCCACCAACGCCGGGCATGTGCGGCGCTTGCTCGGGGCGCGGGTGCCGTTGATCGTCGATGGCGGCCAATCGCAGGTCGGCATCGAGTCGACGGTGATGAGCGTTGTGGGCCCCAAGCCCGCTCTGCTCCGGCCCGGCACCCTGCCCCGCGAGGCGATCGAGCTCGTGTTGGGAGGGCCTCTCGCTGTGGCGCAAGCTAATG
>CAZZAQ010000111.1:0-9240 GCA_964652165.1 uncultured Bifidobacterium sp. | reverse complement strand
GACCTGACGAAGCAGCCGGCGCGGGTGTTGCGGCCGGGAATGATTCACGAAGAGTCGCTCGTCGCGGCGCTCGGCAGTGAAGTTCGCGGACCGACGCCCCATGGGCCGGGCCGGGGAGCGCTCCGGAGTCCGGGCCAGTTGGAGAAACATTACTCGCCGAAGGCGAGAGTGCTGGTGATCGAGTGGAGCGGGACAGAGTCCCTGCGGGCGCAATTGGCCCGGCGCGGCATCCGGGAGGCCGAGTGCCACGTGGTCGCGCACTCGCGGATTCCAGCAGCGGAGCGATTTGCGGGAGTCAGCGTGATACCGCACGATGCCGAGGCCTTCGCGCGGGCGCTCTACGCGGAGTTCCATCGCTGCGACGAAGCCGGGGCGCGGGTCGTCGTTGTCGAGGCAGTGCCGGACCGGCCGGAGTGGCGGGGAGTGGCGGACCGGTTGCGGCGGGCGGGGGCGGGCGATTAGACTATTTACGATTTACGATTTACGCGGCTGCGGCGGGGGGCAAGGTTTCGGGTTCAAAATTCAAAATTCAAAGTTCAAAGTTCAAAGTTCAGCGTCATCCACCCTCCAACGCAAAGACGCTGAGACGCAAAGAGACGACGATATTTGGGCCGGTACGCTCAGTTTCCTTGCGCCATTGCGCCTTTGCGCCTTTGCGTTAAAACTCCTGAATCCGTCCGACCGCAATGCTTCACGCTTCAACGCTTCAACGCTTCATCGACAAGCGACTGCCAAAACATTCCCGGCCGGCCGTCCAGGCGTTCAGCGCCGACCTACCGGATGGTAGCCGAGCGGGAGGTGATCGGAGGATTTGACGAGCCGGGGGCAATCGGGCAATCTCCCGCCCTCATGCACTTCAAAACCGTCTGCTGCGTTGGCGTGGTGTGCCTGTTTGCGTGGGCCGCCGGCGCCCAGTCCATCCTCAATGATACCAGCCGCACGCGGCGCAGCCTGTCGCTGGACGAGTGCGTCCGGATGGCGCTGGAGCAAAACCATCGCCTCCACGTCCTGCGGTTCGACCCGAAGATCGCCCGGTTCCAACTGGAGGCCTCGAAGGGGATTTACGATCCGGCGTTCACCTCCGAATACCGGCGGTCGTCCAGTTCGAGGGAGGGTCAAGTGGACGTGGTCTCGGGCTTGCCTAACCCTTCGACCACCACGGATGAGGATCGGTTCCTTCCCGGGCTTGGAGGGGTTCTGCCCACCGGCCTCCGGTACGATCTGTTCGGCGATTTCCGGCACAGCCGCGGCGACCGGGGGGGTGCCGTACCGTTCGATGAATACACCGCCAATGCGGGCATTCAACTGGAACAGCCGCTCCTGCGCAATTTCTGGACCGACGGCGGACGGACGGAGATCCAGGTCCGCAAGCGGGAACTGAAGATATCGGAAATGGCCCTGGAGGCGGAGGTTCGCCTCGTGATCCGCGACGTTTACCAGGTCTATTACGAACTGCTGTTCTCGCTGGAAGACGTCAAGGTGCAGCAGAAGGCCTTCGAAGTGGCGACGAACTTCGTGGCCCAGGAGCGCGAGAAGGTGAAGGTGGGCAGCCTGGCCGAGATCGACCTGAAACGGGCCGAGTCTCAAGCGGCCACGACGCTCACGGACCTGATTGCGGCCCAGCAGCGGGCCAACGGCGCGGACAACCTGCTCAAGAGCCTCATTACCGATAAATACAAAGACTGGCTGAACGTCCGGATCGAGCCGACGGAGAAACTGGTGGCGGTGCCGGAGCGGCTTGATGTTTCCGAAAGCTGGGCATCGGCCGTGGCGGAACGACCCGATCTCAGGCAACTGGAGTTGCAGGGGGAGATCCTGCAGTTGGAAAAGAAACGGCGGCACAACCAGTTGTTTCCGGAACTGAACGTTATAGGCGGTTATGGGAGGAGTGGAGTGGACAGTTCCTTTTCGCGGCCTGGGTTCACGAACTTTACGGTGATACCCCCTGTTTATGTTCCTCCGGTTGAGTACCAGTCCCGAATTGGCCCCGCGTTGGACGACATCGCCCGAGCCCAGAACGAGCGATGGAACGTTGGCTTTCTATTCAGGGTGCCTCTAAGCCGCCAGGTCGAGCGCAACCGCTACAAGATCGCAAAAGAAGAGCAGAACAAAAACCTGGCCCTGCTCGAACAACTGCACCAGACCATCCTCTGGGAAGTGGACAACGCGGTCGATCAGGCCCGCGCGGATTACGAGCGGATCAGCTTGACGCACGAAGCGCGAATCTACGCGGAGGCAGCCCAGGATGCCGAGGAAAAGCGGCTGGCGGCCGGGAAGGGGACGATCTTCCTGGTGCTCGAAGCGCAGAGGGCACTGACCGCAGCTCGCTCCGTGGAAATCCGCGCGCAGACCGACTACTTGATCCGGCTCAGCAACTTGCACTTCCGGGACGGCACGATCCTCCAACGCAACAAGGTGAGCATCCGATTCAAGTAACCACACTCCACGAAAGGGAGCAGTTGAATTGATTTCGCGCCCGCTGTTTTTCAGCGGGCGCGACGCCGTTTTGACTCGATTTAATCCAAAGAAACTTGCACCACCCGTACCACAGCTACCCAGCGGACGTTTTGGGTGCTTGATCCCTTGACAAAAACTGCTGGCTTCGAGGGCGATCCAGACCCTCCGACGAGGACATCCCACGACGTTTGACTTTCATATTCTGCCATTCGAGTAGTCTGAATCGTACAGCCACCTAAACCATTACACCCGTTGTATTTAATAGGCACTTCAAGACTGGCGGTGACGGAACCTGCAGAGTCAGAGATCCAAAATGCAGAAGTATGATAATAGCCAATTTGTGTATAGTCGACGCGGTACCCAACGACCATTATGTCTGCCCACCATGTGGTCTTGGGAGGCATCTGCATCTGTGCACTTACCCCATCCAAGTATAATTCGGTCTGACTCGCGCCAGTCGTGGTTCTTCGGAGGACGTAAAGGGCCGTTTGAGCGTCTCCCTGGACCGAGAAAAACCCGTTTGCATGGGCCGTCTGGCCGTAGGAAATGGTTTTTGCCCCGTAGCCGCCCGGAACCGTCGAATACTGCGCGGAGGCCAGGTTGAAATTTCCTCCGCCAATTGTGGTGTAGGAAGCGTTGTTGGTGTTCTGGAGACCGCCGCCGATTGTTCCGTAAGTAGCGCTGGACTGAACTGTGTTGATGCTTCCGCCGTTCACAACGGCTTGTGCCGCCTGAATAATGTTTCCGGCTCCACCGCCAAGAAAGGAATAGCTCCCTCCTGATCCGATTTGGTTGAGTTGACCCCCGACGAGCACCCCACTGAGGCCGTTATTGACGGAGTAGCCTCCGCCACCAATGAAGGAGTAATTGGCCCCCGAACCGATTGTGTTTCCGGTGCCTCCCCCAATCACGCTTTCGTAACCTGAGGATTGGTTTGCATCGCCGGCTCCGATAAAGGAAAGTGAAGCCGCCGAGTTGAGGATATTGGCGCCACCGCAACCGATGAAAGAAGCTGCACCATCGTTTGCATTCAACTCACCACCACCGATGAAGCTTCCGTTAGCGCCGCTCGCGGTGTTGGCGTATCCGACGCCGATTCCGGAGAGCGGACTGGACGCGTAGTTGTCGGTTCCTCCGCCGATAAACGAATGATGGGCTGCCGCGGTAACGACATTGCGCAACCCGCCTCCGATAATCGCATGGGATGCGTTGTTTGCGTTCGAGTTTCCAGCCGCGACGCTCGAGTACGGTCCAACGATTGTGTTGTTTGGTCCGAAGTTGATCTGCGCTCTGGCTTCGGATGCCAGCAGCAAGGCCAGAACGGCACTGCCAACGATTCCTGACAGGACTTGTACGGTTTTCATGTGTTTCTCCTTACTCCTTACTTTTGTTGTTGTTTTCTTGTCGAACAGCGAATCCTCTTCGCCATCCAAAAGGAGTTAGTTGCTAACGCACTAGAAAAGTCAAGCGCAAAACGAGCACTATTTTCGTTCTTTCGTTCATTCGTTCCGGGCCCGCTCGGAGGAAATCCGCGCGCTGACCGACTACTTGATCCGGCTCAGCAACTTGCACTTCCGGGACGGCACGATCCTCCAACGCAACAAGGTGAGCATCCGGTTCAAGTAGCGGCGGGAGCGCGGCCTTCCAAGGCCGCGTGTTTCAGGATTGCGTTAACTTCGCGCGGCCTTGGAAGGCCGCGCCCCCGGCCGTGAATTCATGGAACGGCAGAAAGATGGGGGCAGAAAAATGAATCCATCTTTCTGCCCCCATCTTTCTGCCACCGCCTGCGGTTCTTGGAAGATCGCTTCGGCTTTGTCGCCGCAGGGGAATTCAGCCCGCGACCTTACGGTCGCAGCTACGGATCCAAATCCAAATCCGCTTGCTTCCGCCGTCCTTTCCGTGGCTCTTTGCCGGCCGGACTATGGCTGACGCCCCTTCTTCCCTGCCGCGCGTGCGCGCGGACGGCAAGTTCTTCCGTCACGGGGAGAAGAAATTCTGCCTCAAGGGTGTTTCCTACGGCCCGTTCGCGCCGCACAACGGGAAGGAATCCTTCGCCTCGCCGGAGCAGACGGCCAGGGACTTCGAACTGGTGCGTGAACTTGGGGCCAACGTGCTGCGCGTTTACGACGTGCCGCCGCGCTGGCTGCTCGATTTGGCCGCCCAGCACGAGTTGAGACTGCTTGTCGACATCCCGTGGCAAAAATTCCGCTGTTTTCTCGAATCGAGGATCGCGATGGAGTCGGCGCGCGCGGCGGTGCGCGAGGCGGCGCGGGCGTGCGCGGGGCACCCGGCGGTGTTCGCGCTGAGCGTGGTGAACGAAATCCCGGCGGACGTCGCGCGGTGGAGCGGGGCGCGGGAGGTGACGGCGTTCATCGAGGAACTGGTCGAGATCGTCAAGTCGGAGGACCCGGAGTGCCTCTGCACGTTCGCGAACTATCCCCCCACGGAGTTCCTCCGGCCGCGCAACGTGGATTTCGTCTGCTTCAACGTCTATCTGCACCACCGCCGGCCGTTCGAGAATTACCTGGCGCGGCTCCAGAACCAGGCGGACACGCTGCCGCTGGTGCTGGGCGAGTTCGGAGTGGATTCGCAGCGGGAGGGCGAGGCGGCCAAGGGCGAGATGCTGGCCTGGCAAATCGAAGCGGGCTTCCGCGGCGGGCTGGCGGGGATGGTCGTGTTCAGCTTCACGGACGACTGGTTCAAGGGCGGCCATCCGGTCACGGGCTGGTTCATGGGCCTGACGACGCGCGCGCGGGAACCCAAAGAGTCGTTTTACGCGGTCCGGAAGGCGTTCGCCGTCGCGCCGCATTTCCCGATGACGCACCACCCGAAGGTGTCGGTCGTCGTCGCCTGCTACAACGGCGCGCGCACGCTCCGGCCGTGCCTGGATTCGTTGGGGCGTCTGAACTATCCGGATTACGAAGTAATTCTGGTGGACGACGGTTCGACCGACGCGACGCCGCAAATCGCCTCGCTCTATCCCGAGCTGCGGGTCATCCGGCAGGAGAACCACGGACTGTCGGTCGCGCGCAACACGGGCATTGCCGCGGCACGGGGCGAAATCGTCGCGTTCACGGACGCGGACTGCCGGGCGGACGAAGACTGGCTCTATTATCTGGTGGGCGATTTGATCGCAAGCCGCTTCACGGGCATTGGCGGGCCGAACTTCCTGCCGCCCGAGGATTCGCCGGTGGCCGCGGCGGTGCTCGTGTCGCCGGGCGGACCGGCCCACGTCATGTTGAACGACCGGGTGGCCGAGCACATTCCCGGCTGCAACATGGCGTTTTACAAGTGGGCGCTCGAGGAGATCGGCGGGTTCGATCCGATATTCACGAAGGCGGGCGATGACGTGGACCTGTGCTGGCGGCTGCAGCAGCGGGGGTATCGCATCGGGTATAACCCGGCGGGATTCGTCTGGCATTATCGGCGCTCGACGGTGCGGGCCTACCTCAAGCAGCAGGAGGGCTACGGCGAGGCGGAGGCGATGCTGGTCCGCAAGCATCCGGAGTACTTCAACTCGCTCGGAGGCGGATTGTGGCGGGGGCGGATTTACACGGCGGGCAAGTTCGGCCTGGTGCTCGGGCGCTCGGTGATCTACCACGGCACGTTCGCCACCGGCTTTTTCCAAACGCTCTACGCGGCGGAACCCTCATGGGCGCTGATGTTGCTGACCTCCTTCGAATTTCACGTGCTGGTCACGCTGCCGTTGCTGGCGCTTTCGGCGCCGTTCCATTTCCTGTTCCCGGTTGCGCTGGCGAGCCTGATGGTCTCGCTGGCGGTGTGCGTGACGGCGGGGTGGCAGGCGGAACTGCCGAAGGACCGACAGCGGCTGTGGTCGCGGGCACTGGTGGCGCTGTTGTTCTTCCTGCAGCCGATCGCCCGGGGCTGGGCGCGGTACCAGGGCAGGCTCGGGTTGCGTCCCACACCGCAGGCGGCCGTCGAACGGCTCGAGGGATTGAGCCAGAAGGACTCCGGCGAGCCGCTGGGACGGCTCCACTTCTGGGGCGACCACGGCATCGACCGCATCGACTGGGTGAACGGGCTGGTGCTGCGCCTGGATCAACAGGGCTGGCCGAGCAAGACCGATTCGGGCTGGAGCGAGTACGACATCGAAATCTTCGGCAGCCGCTGGAGCCAGCTCCAACTGACGACGGCCACGGAGGATTTCGATGGCGGCAAGCGGCTGTTCCGCTGCCGGCTGCGCGCCTTCTGGTCGCTGCCGGCCAAGGCCGCCTTCTGGTCGCTGCTCGGTTTCGAGATGCTGCTCATCGGCGTGGTCGCCCGCGACGAGCCCTGGCTGTGGATGCTGCTGCTGACGATGCCCATCTTCGGCTGGTTCCTGGAACAGGAGAAACGCAACCTGCTGCGGTCCATCGCCGCGTTCGTGGACGAAGTGGCGCGGCAACGGGGGCTGACCAAGCTGAAGTATGACGCGGAGCGGGACAAGTTTGAGGTGGGGGTGTGAGGCGGGGGGTGTGTTGCGTGAAGCGTGAGGCGTGAAACGTGATGCGTGATGCGTTGTGCGTGATGCGTGAAACGTAAAACGTGAAACGTAAACATGTTCGGGCGTGCGCGGATTCGCCGATGCGCCGCCGCGCTTGGGCGAATTTTACGTTTTACGTTTCACGTTTTACGAGATTCGGCGATTCGCCGCCGCGCATGGGCCGCTCACACGAATCACGAAACACGCATCCCCCCCCGCCGTTTTTCGTTTTGCGTTTCACCTTTTTTCCCCAACAATCCCGGCGCACACGATGTTCCAATACCACGAACTGCTCCGCCGGGTCCTCAGCGAAGGCAAGAGGAAGTCCGACCGCACGGGTACGGGTACGATTTCGCTCTTCGGCGCGCAAACGCGCTACCGCCTCGCCGACGGCTTCCCACTGGTCACGACCAAGAAGGTTCACCTCCGCTCAATCATCTACGAGTTGTTGTGGTTTCTTCGTGGGGAGAGAAGCATTCGGTACCTACAGGAAAATAAGGTGACCATTTGGGATGAATGGGCGGATGACTCCGGGGACTTGGGGCCGGTTTACGGAAAGCAGTGGCGGCACTGGGTGAAGAACAGCAGACCCCGAAAATCCCCAGATCCTTCTGAAAGTAACCCGACACTGTTCGATCTCGGCGAGTTCACTGATGGCACAAGTGGTATTACGCCCCTTGGACCACGACTGCGGAAAAGCAGTTGGGGCACTGACCAGATCGCCAAAGTCATCGAGCAAATCAAAGAGAACCCGGACAGTCGCAGGTTGATTGTCAGCGCGTGGCATCTCGCGGACATCGAAAGCATGGCCTTGCCACCGTGCCACACGCTTTTTCAGTTCTACGTGAGCAGGGACCGCGAATTGAGCTGTCAGCTTTACCAGCGCAGCGCGGACCTGTTCCTCGGCGTGCCATTCAATATCGCCAGCTACGCTCTGCTCACGCTCATGGTCGCGCACGTTACGGGACTGAAGCCGGGCGATTTCATCCACACTTTCGGCGACCTTCACATCTACGCGAACCATCTCGACCAGGTGAAGGAGCAACTCAGCCGCGAACCGCGTCCGCTGCCCCAGATGAAAATCAAGCGCACTGTCAGATTCATAGACAGTTTCCAGTTCGATGACTTCGAGTTGATTGGTTACGACCCGCATCCGGCGATCAAAGCGCCCATCGCCGTTTGAGTCGAATATCGCAGGCCCCTCTGGCGGCTTGACAGGGAAGGACCGCTCTCTAACGTCCCCTTACCACCCCGAGCGCCGCGCGGCCGGTGGGATTCGCCGTGCGAGCGGATGATTTTGTTCGCTGTCCGCTGTTGGCTGACGAATTCAAATTCTGATGTTTTATGAGAACTCGCTCCTTGTTCACGTTCGGGCGTTTGAGGGGAGGTTGGTTCGGCTTGTGTCTGATCTCGCTGGCGGCGTGGCCCGCGCAAGCGGCGACCACGTTGATTCCCGCGGGCGCCGTCTGGAAATACCTGGACACTGGCACCGACCAGGACACGGCGTGGCAAGAGGTCACTTTCGATGACAGCGGCTGGAATTCCGGGCCGGCGCAACTCGGTTACGGAGACGGCGACGAAGCCACGATCGTGAGCTACGGACCGGACCTGTTCAACAAATACGTCACGACTTACTTCCGGCATCGCTTCGACCTGCCGGGGGTGGTGGCGGGAGGGAACCTGACGCTGCGCTTGCTCCGGGACGACGGCGCCGTGGTGTACGTGAACGGGGTGGAGGTGTTTCGCAGCAACATGCCGGTCGGCTCGACCTACCTGACGCTGGCCACGGTGACCGTAGGTGGGCCTGAAGAGACAACTGAATTCGTGTCCGCGTCGCTGAGTCCCTCGGTGCTGGTGGCGGGCGCGAACGTGGTGGCCGTGGAAATACACCAGGCGAACGTGACCAGTTCGGACATAAGCTTTGACCTGGAACTGATCGGCGACGTCGTCCTGACGAACGCATTGCCGGTGGTGAACGTCATCGCCAGTTCGCCCAACGCCGCCGAGGGAGGTCTGGCTTCGGAGGGGCTTTCCGGCGCATGGGCGGTCTCGACTCGGCGCTGACGGTGGCCTTCACGCTCGGCGGCTCGGCGAGCAACGGAGTCGATTACTCCCGCCTTACCAACGACGTCACCTTCGCGCCCGGCGCGGCGGAAGCCCGCTTGCTGGTCGCACCCAGTTTCGACAACGCCATCGAAGCAACGGAAACTGTCGTCCTGACGCTCGAACCGCCCGTGTGCGCGCAGATGGTGCCTCCGCCGCCGGGTTGTTACCAGGTGGGGCTGCAAAACCAGGCGGTC
>CAZZAQ010000110.1:7356-9691 GCA_964652165.1 uncultured Bifidobacterium sp. | reverse complement strand
CGCGTGATGGCGTGGCAGGAAGTGCAAGTGATGCCGGCGTGCGCGGTCGGATCCTTCTCGATGTCGTAATTCGGATCGTCGAACGCCCCGCTCAGGAACGGCACCACGTCGTGGCAACCGGCGCACCAGCGCGACGCCTTCACGTTGCCATCGCGCGCCAGGGCCACGCGGCGGGTTTCCTGGACGCTGAAGAGGTAGGGCTTGTTATTGAACGAACTGAAGTGGTGCGCGCTGTGGAACCACCCCTTGTAGGCGTCCGCGTGGCACTTGAGACAATAGTCGTCCATCATCATCGTGCGCGCCGGGATGAAATTTCCCGAAGCGGTCCGGGCCAGCGACGGCTCGAAATATTTCGTCCCTTCCTTCGACCCGGTTTTGCCCTTGCGCGGGTGCGCCGAATGCAGCAACACCATCGACAGAACGACGACGCCCGCCGCAGCCGCCCATCGGATGCCCGCCCTCCATTGGATGCGCGGCCCGGCCAGCCGGTGCAGCACATAGAGCCAGATCGCCAGGAGCGGAGTGAGAATGTGCGCCCAGTAGAGCGCGCTGCGCGCGCTGGGATCCTTGATGCTGAAAAAGTCGAACCTCATCAGCGCCACGCCGGTGAACAACAGCGCCAGGCTCATGGCGAACAGCGCGTAACCCACCCGCACGGCGCGCCGGTTCGGCCGGTCGTGGGCGTTCCGGATGTGCAGCGCGCCGAACACGATGACCGGCAGCACCAGCACCAGACCCAGCGCCAGGTGCCCGCCGAACATCACCATGTAAAACCAGTTCTGGTACGTCGTGTCCGGATCGCCCTTCCACCATTCCAGGAACGTGATGGCGGCCAGGTAAAGGGAATTCGCGCTCAACGCCGCGAACAGGCCGAAGATGAAGTACAACAGCACCCGCAGCCGCGGCCCGACGGCCCGGACATACTTCTTCTTTGCGTTCTGCGATGCGCCTTCGGTGTCCATCACGTCCGATGAAAAGTCGACTATCTGCCGACTATGCCGCAGCGCAAGCCCGCTGCCAACCCTGTGTGGCGAACCGTATCGCGGCGGGGGCCGGACGGCGAATCTGAGCGCTCCAACGGGCTTCCGGGCGAGGTCCGCCGGCCATTACGGCCGCGGGAATCGGTTTCTCCTCCGCCGGTCAAAGACCGCCGCGCTCGACCGTCAAGTCCGACATCCGGACCCATTTTATATTCTATGTAACATTTTTGTTGCAAACCATAAGGAAATCTGGATCAAATCAGCCAGTCCAACAAACTCAGCCAGTTCCTGCGCCAGTCCTTTTTCTGGCGACGTGCCTGCCTTTCTAAATCGGATCGTGAATTGGAATCCAAGAATCCCTATGAAAACCTCAACCCCAAAACTCCGCACCCTCCTGGCTCGCGCGGGCCTGTTCGCCCTCGTCCTCGCGTTGATCACGCTCTTCGCCCAAAACGGCCGGGCGTTGCCGATCATTACCAACGTGGTCGAGACCGGCGGCGATAATGAGCCGACCGACACCATCGTCGCCCAGTGGACCGGCGTCACCTTCCCATGCACCGTCGCCAACGAACCAGTCCCCGGCATCGTGGTGGGCGCTCCCTACACCGTCGGTCCGTTCGGCAATCACTCGCCCGCCTACGTGGATCGCAACCACCGTTACACAAACGCGTCGGACACGGCGCCGATTCCCGCTTATCTGGTCGGCAAGGAGTACATCATGTCCGGCAATGACAATCGCGACAATACCGGCTACCGGCTCGATGTGTCCGTGACATCCGCCGTGCAGGTGTATTTGCTCATCGACAATCGGTTGCAAGACGCCGACGGCAATACCCCGCCGACGTTCGGTCCCGCTAACATGCAGTGGGTGCTGGATGAAGGCTGGGTCCCCGTCATGACCGGTGTGAACCGCTCTGCCAACCCAGCCCTCCCGGACGAAGTCGGCATCGATGAAAGCGCCGACGGCACGCTCAACCAGTGGTTTTCCATCTACACGAAACGGTTCGGCACGGGCACGTTTCAGCTTAAACAGGCGGATAACGCCGGGCAGAACATGTACGGAGTCGTGGTGGCGTCAGCCCAGTTGACGAATGTTTTTTCTCCTGGCGATCCCATCATTCTCGTCAATGGCGTGGATGACGGTGACGGCGCCGCCGGCCCGCCGCCAGGCGCCGAGACGGTCGAGCATGCCATTGACAGGGTGACACAAAAGTATCTGAACTTTTTGGATCTGCGTTCCGGGTTCGCCACCACCCCCAGTGTCGGCGGGACGGTTGTCGAGCGCATCCGCTTCTATACGGCCAATGACGCCGAACCGCGAGACCCGGCCAGCTATCTGCTGGAAGGCTCCACGG
>CAZZAQ010000110.1:3341-7346 GCA_964652165.1 uncultured Bifidobacterium sp. | reverse complement strand
GGGCCTGGGCGGCCCCTGGACGCTCATCGCCTCAGGTCCACTCAGCCTGCCTTCGGGTCGAAATGGCGGCGGCATGGTTCCGATTGATCCCGCGACGCAATTCAATCAGCTCGTTGAATTTTCAAACAATGCCCTTTTTACGAGCTATCGGGTGACCTTCCCGACCCTGAAAGACGCGGCAGCGGCCAACAGCATGCAGATCGCCGAAGTGGAATTGCTGGGGGTCATCGTCGTGCGGGCGCCCCGGATCGTCACGCAGCCCGCCGACCAGACCGTGCGCCAAGGGCTGGAAGCCACCTTCACGGTCAGCGCCGACGGCACGCCGCCGCTGGCCTATCAGTGGTTCAGGAAGCTGGCGAGCGAGGCGAGCTTCAGCGCCATCGCCGGCGCCAACTCACCCAGCTACACCACGCCGGGCACGCTCTATCCGGCCGACGACAACTCGCGGTTCAAGGTGGAGGTCAGCAATAGCGTGGGCACGACGGCGAGCCGCGAGGCCACCTTGCGCGTGATGCAAGACACGAACCCGCCGACCATCGTGTCGGCCCTCGGCAGCAGCGACTTTATGCACGTGACGCTCCAGTTCAGCGAGGAATTGGACATGACCAGCGCCCAGGACACGTTCAATTACGGGCTCGACGGCAGCCTCGCCGTGCTGAGCGCAGTCCGCAGCCCCGATAGACGGAGTGTCACGCTGGAAACCACCTTGCAGGCCGAGAACACGATCTACACCGTGACCGTGAACAATGTCTTGGACCTGGCCGGTGTCGCCATCGCCGCAAACAGCCAGGCGACCTTTCGCTCCTTCGTCCTGTCCTGCGGGGGTTTGCTGTTCGAGGCTTACTCTGGCATTGGCGGCAGCGCCGTTACGGACCTGACCGGCAATCCCAATTTCCCGAATAACCCGAACGAACGGCGCACCCTGCCGGTTTTCGACACGCGCACGGTGTATCCGGACAACAGTCACGAAAACTATGGCGCCCGGATTCGCGGGCTGTTTATCCCGCCCACCTCGGGCAACTGGCTTTTCTACCTGGGCAGCGACGATGGCTCGCAACTGTTCCTGAACCCGAACGGGCCCGCCGCCTCCGGCAAGACGATGATTGTGCAGGAAACCGGCTGCTGCAACACGTGGGTGGCCCGCGTCTCGGCTCCGATCTCTCTCACCGGCGGCCTAGGCTACTACATCGAGGCGCTTTACAAAGAAGGCACCGGTGGCGACTACCTGAAGGTGGCCGCCCGGTTGCAGGGCGCCCCGACGCCGGAAGACAACCCCAACGGGCAGATTGAGGTCAGCTCGAATGCCATCCCTGGCAGCATGCTGGGTTATCCGGCGGCCCCCCTGGACATCGGCGGCGGCCTGACCATCAGCCAACAGCCTCAGAACCAGACAACGCTCCAGTGCCGAACGGCGACGTTCTGTGTGAGCGCGAGCAATCCCAACGACCTGCCGATCTGCTATCAGTGGCGCTCCAATGGCGTGGACATTGCCGGCGCCAACGGCCCGTGCCACACCACCCCCCTGTTGGGCCTCGACGATGATGGCGACGTGTACGACTGTGTCGTGTCGGTGATTGGCACCCGCGCCACCAGCGCCCCGGCCGTTCTCCACGTCGGGGTGGACTCGGCGCCTCCGGTTTGTCTCGAGGCCCGAGGCACCGCCAGCCAGACCAACGCGGTCTTGACCTTTGACGAGATCCTCGATCAGACGACTGCGCAAGATACCTTCAATTATTCGGTGGACCCGCCTCTTACCGTCGCCAGCGCCATTTTGGACGCGGCCGGCAGAACGGTCACTCTGAGCTTTGTCGAGATGCAGTCGCCGGGCGTGACCTATTGTGTCACGGCCAGGAACATCACGGACTGCTCCGGCGGCAATGCGACTCCGGAAACCCGGTGCTGCTTCCGGGCGTTCGTCCCGAGCCGCGGCTGCGTGAACCTGGTCAAACAGGAGCTTTACATGAACATCCCCGGCGTGAACGTCGCGGACCTGGTGAATAATGCGGCGTACCCGAATTCGCCGAACGACGTGCGCTCCAAGCCGTCCGTGGAAGCCAATACCGCCGACGAGTTCGATAATTACGGCTCGCGCCTCTCCGGCTACCTGGTGCCGCCGGTGACGGGCAATTACCACTTCGCGATGAGCTCCGACGACGGAGGCGACTTCCTGCTGAGCACCGACTCCAATCCGGCCAACCGGAGGTCGATCTGCTTCGAGCCGATCTGGAATGGGCGGCGCGCCTGGCTCGGGACGGATCGTCGCACCGCCTTCGCGCTGGAGAACCGCTCCACCACGCGGTTCCCCGCGGGTATTCCCCTGGTGGCAGGTCAATTCTATTACTTCGAGTGTCTGATGAAGGAAGGTGGCGGCGGGGACAACCAGGCCGTGACCTGGCAGATTCCCGGCGGCCCTCCCATCAGTGCGGCCAGCCTGCCCATCCCGGCGGCTTACGTCGTGAACATCTTCGATGGCCTGGCGGACCCCGCCGGCGCGTCGATCACGGTGACGCAACACCCGCAGGACACCGAAGTGGTGGCCAACACCAGCTTCATGCTGAGCGCAGCCGCCACGGGCATGAACGTCAATGGGCCGGCCTGCGTGCTGCTCACATGGCAAAAGGAGGATGGCGCCGGCAACTTTGTGGACGTGCCGGGCATCGTGGGCAGTCCGGCCACTTTCATCGCCGCCGCCCAAGCCCCCAACTGCGACACGGTCATGCGCTACCGGGCGAAGTTCGAGAGCCTGGGCGCAGAGGCGGCTTACAGCCAGTCGGCCGATGTCCATATCGTGCCGGATACGACGCCGCCGCAGATCGTTTCGGCGCAGCGGAGCGTCTTTGGGGGGGGCCGCGTCACGGCGGTATTCAACGAAGCCCTGGACGCGGCCTCCGCGAACACCGTGGCCAATTACAGCATTGACAATGGCGTCATGGTGACCGGCGCGGCCCTCGGCCCCGATGGCCGAACCGTGATGCTCTTCACCGCGACCGGCCTCGCCAATGGCACTTGCCACACCCTGTCGGTGGGCGCGGTGCTCGACCCTTGCGGCAACCCCGTGAACGCCGAGAAAAAAATCGTCCTGCCAGCAGCCCACGCGCCTGCCCCCGGCGATCCGAACAACATGATCGTGATCGAGGCCGAAGACGCGGACGGCCGAGCCCCGGCTCGCGGGCACGACTGGCACTTCTCCAATGCGGGTGGCGGCGGCGGTTTTTCCGGCGCGGGCTATCTGGCGAACCTTCCAAACGGCGCCGGAAACGTGGGCGATAACGATCTCAACGGCGAGCGCGTGGACTACATTGTCAACCTGCCGGTCGCTGGGACATGGTATTTCTGGGCCCGCGGGCGCTCACCCGGCGCCCAGGGTAATTCCTGCCATATCGGCATCGACGGAGGCCGGCCCACGACGGGACAGAACATCGGCAACGGTGGGCAATGGAATGGCGATAATTGGCAGTGGGACTTCGTCCGGAATAATAACACAGCCAATGCGGCCCAGTTCTCGATAACCTCCACCGGTCTTCACGCGTTCAACATCTGGTCGCGTGAGGACGGCCTGCAGCTCGACAAGATTTTGCTGCTCACCGTGCCGGGCAACCCGCCGGGCACAACCATTAACCGCGGCGCCACAACTCTCGGTCCCCCGGCGACGCCGCGCGAAATCACGCTCCCGCCCCCTACAATCAGCATCACCAGCCCGGCCGATGGCTCGACGGTTGAATGCCACGAGCCGGTGACGATCTGTGCTGATGCGCAAGGTTGCGGGCCGATCGTGGTCTTCTTCGCCAACGGCCAGCCCATCGGCCAGGCCGCCAATCCGCCATTTTGCATCACCGTGCCGGGTCAGCTTGTGCAACCAGGGGTTTATACACTGACCGCAAAAGCGACCGACATCGTGGGCCAGATGGCCACATCCACGCCGGTCACCGTGACGGTTCGGGACACGACGCCGCCGGCGCTGAGTTGTCCGCCCGACCTCACCGTGCCCAATGATCCGGGCCGATG
>CAZZAQ010000110.1:0-3331 GCA_964652165.1 uncultured Bifidobacterium sp. | reverse complement strand
GGCTGAGCCGGACCCAGGTTCGGACCCCGACGCCCAGTGAAGGTCGCCGTCGTCAACTACGAGCCGCCCACGGCGACCGATGCGTGCGACGGTCCGGCGCCGGCGACCTGCACTCCGCCACCGGGCGCCGAGTTCCTGGTGGGAGGATCCACCCTGGTGATCTGCACCGCCAGCGACCGGGCAGGCAACCAGAGCACTTGCGCGTTCACCGTCCGGGTGGTGGACACCGAGCCGGCGCGAATCACCACCATCGCCCTCTGCACGGGCACGCACACCAACACGTTCATCTCGCCCAACGGCTCAAACGTCTGCTTCGTCCTCGATGCCTCGCTGACTCCCAACCCGGGCGGTTTTCCACAGACGAATCATTGGTCTCTGGACGGATCGAGCGTGGCATTCGCTGTGGGAGTGACGACCACCAACTGCTTCGAGATCGGCGAGTACGTCATCAGGCTCGTCGTGAATAACGGCCTGTGCTCGCGCTCAACCAGCGTCAACGTGAGCGTGCTGACGGGCTGCGAAGCCGTCGAAGACCTGATCCGGAAGGTCAACGACGCCAGCCTGGCGCGGGCCAATAAACGGCCGCTCATCGCCACGCTCAAGGCCGCTTGCGCCTCCTTCGAGCGGGGCAGCTTCCACAGCGCCGTGGGCCAACTTGGCGCCTTCATCAACAAGGTCCGGGCGCAGATCGAACCGGCCAACCCGGACGAAGCGGCCCTGTTCACCCGCTGCGCCCAGAGCATCCTCGACTCCGTGAACTGCGAGGAAGCAGGGGGTCCATAGGTCCGGGACCGCCAGAATCTGAGTAAGAGAACGCCAGCGCCTTCCAGAACAAGGCCCGGGCCCGGATCGAACCTGAACTCAGCCCGGGCAAAGGGGGCGAAGGTAATGGAAGGCCGACGCTCAGAAGTGCCCCCTCTCCTCCCTCCCAGGGAGGAGAGGGCGGGAGAGAAGAGGGCCGCTGCGAACAGAGGTTTCCCCTCACCCAGGCTTTCTCCCCGCTCCTGCGGAGCGGGGAGAGAACTCCCCGGATAATCTGCGCGCATTGCGCCCCTGAACCGGCGCAGCATCAACGTAGGGCAGGCGTCTCGCCTGCCCTGGCCGCGTAGCGGCCAAACGGGGACGCGCCTTCGGCGCTGGGCAGGCGAGACGCCTGCCCTACGTTGCGGTTCATGGGCGGTGAGAACTCGGGGGCGGTGTCAAGATGGGCCCAATCGGATCAGAGGCCCGGCTTTTCAGGCGGCGCGGTTTGCGGTAAAACCTCCGCGTGAGCCCCGTCACCCGCGTCGCCCGACCGCCCGAAAAGCCCGTGCTCATTTATGACGGCGATTGCGGGTTTTGCCGGCGCTGGATCGCCCGCTGGAAGCAATCGACCGGCGAGCGAGTCGAGTACGTGCCGCTGCAAAGTGAGCGCATCGCTTCGCAGTTTCCGGAAATTCCCCCCGCCGCGCTCGAGAACGCCGTGCATCTGGTCGAGCCGGACGGCCGCGTCACCCGGGGCGCGGAAGCGGCGTTTCGTTCGCAGGCCTGCGCCCGGCGCTGGCCGCTTTGGATTTACGAAAATGTTCCCGGCGTCGCTCCGGTGACCGAGGCGGCCTATCGCGTCGTCGCCGCGAACCGGACTTTCTTTTCGTTCGCCACCCGACTTCTGTGCGGCCCGCGTCTGGAGCAGCCGATGCATTTCCTCGTGCGCTGGCTCTTCCTCCGGATGCTGGGCGTTGCCTACCTCGTGGCGTTCCTCTCGCTCAACGCGCAGGTGCTCGGGCTGATCGGCCGCGACGGCATCGTGCCCGCGCGCCAGGTGATGCGCGCCGCGGAACAAAACACAGAGGGGCTCGGCCTCGAACGCTACCACACGGTGCCGACGTTGTGCTGGTTCAGCGCGGAGGATCGATTTCTACGCGCTCAATGCGTCGCGGGGATAGCGCTCTCGGCATTGCTCATCTTGAACGTTGCCCCTGCGCTTTGCCTGGCCATGCTGTGGCTGCTTTACCTGTCGCTGGCGACCGTCAGCACGGTGTTCCTCGGCTACCAGTGGGACAACCTGCTGCTTGAAGCGGGATTCCTGGCCATCTTTTTCGCGCCGCTCCGCCTGTGGCCGAATCTGGCGCGCGAAGCGCCGCCGCCGCGAATCGTTCTGTGGCTGCTTCGGTGGCTGCTGTTCCGACTGATGTTCGCCTCAGGCGCCGTGAAACTGCTCAGCGGCGATGCCACATGGCACGACCTGACCGCGCTCACGCTCCACTACGAAACCCAGCCGCTGCCGACGGCGCTGGCCTGGTTTGCGCACCAACTCCCGGTTGGGCTTCAAAAGGCGTCGTGCGCGGCGATGTTCGGCGTCGAACTCGTCGTGCCGTTGCTCATCGTGCTGCCGCGGCGCCCACGCTTGGTGGCGTTCTGGTCGTTTGCCCTGTTCATGCTCGTCATCTCCCTCACCGGCAATTACACCTTCTTCAATCTGCTCACACTCGCGCTTTGCGTGATGCTGCTGGACGATTTCGCGCTGGTTCGTTTCGCGCCGCAGAAGTGGGAGGAACGCGTCGGCGCCGGGCCGCGGCCGCCGTGGCTGAAGCGGCTCCCGCGCGGGCTTCGGTGGGCGGGTGGCGGCGTGCTGGCGATGGTTACCGGGATCGTGCTGGCCGTCACCCTGGTGGAATTCTTCGGAATGGCGGGGGTCCGATGGTCGCGGGATTCGCTTGTCCTGAGGCCGTACCACTGGGTCGCCCCCTTCCGCAGCATCAACGGCTACGGACTCTTCGCCGTGATGACCACCTCGCGCCCCGAAATCATCGTGGAAGGCAGCCACGATGGCGTGGCCTGGCTGCCGTACGAATTCCGGCACAAGCCCGGTGACCTCCAGCGCCGCCCCACGTTCGTCGCCCCGCACCAGCCGCGGCTGGACTGGCAGATGTGGTTCGCGGCGCTCGGCGACGTGCGGGGCAACCAGTGGTTCGTCAGTTTCTGTTTTCGCCTCCTGCAAGGCAAACCCGAGGTGCTGGCGCTGCTGGAGAAAAACCCGTTTCCTAACAAGCCGCCTCGGTTCATTCGCGCTTCGCTCTACGACTACCACTTCACGACCGCGGACGAGCGCCGCGCGAGCGGCGCCTGGTGGAAGCGCGAGCGGACGGGCGAATACTGTCCGCCGCTTTCGCTCAATCGCGGGGCGCCTCCGTAGACCGGGCATCCAGTCTCGCTTTGGGCATGGCCATGCTTCAGCCTTATATTGCGCAGTCAGGGCAGAGGATTCGTAAGCCATCTCCCGAAGGGAGATTTGAAAATAGCCCACCCTTTCAAGGGTGGGACTGTGGGAGAGGGACCTCCCGTCCCGAAG
>CAZZAQ010000109.1:0-9730 GCA_964652165.1 uncultured Bifidobacterium sp. | reverse complement strand
ACCCCGGCCCTCTCCCCCTCCGAGGGGGAGAGGGAGAAGGGGCCGGCAGCGGTCAGACTTCCGAGCGCCAACTGGGGTTCGACGGCTCCTCCCTCTCCCCTCGTCTGACGAGGGGAGAGGGCCGGGGTGAGGGGTGAGGACGCCTGAAATCGACCCTGTAATAAATTGAGATGCGACCCGTGCGAAGCCGCGGGCCAACGTAGGGCGCGCGTCTCGCCTGCCCCGCGCCGAGCGGAGCGAGGCGGATGGCCCCCTCACCCCGGCCCTCTCCCCCTCGGAGGGGGAGAGGGGGCCTTCGAAATGGGGAACGGCGGACGGTGGGGCGAGCGTCCTCGCGAGCCGGTTCGAGGCAATGGGGCTTTCGAGCTGAGGAGCGAGAGCCGAGGCGGGATCGAAATGGTTGGTTGCCATCTCGTGGTAAGGTTCAAGCGAAACCCACAGCTTCGGTTTGTCACCGAGCGTGATCTTCCCGAGGTTGTTCACGTCCTTCATGACAAATTTGCCCACAACGCTGGCGGTGGCGGTGACTTTCGTGACGCTGGCGTTGGTGTCGTGAGGCTTGGCGGCGTCGAGGGCGGCGCGAAGGGTTCCCTTTGACTCGCTCTGTCCGGCCTGGATGACGAGCGGCGTCGTGACCGTAAAGCCTGGAGGAACTCCAGTAATGTCCACCCGAATCTCGCCGTCGAAACCGTCCGTCCGATCGGCCGTCACAGTGAAGCTTTGGCCGCTGCCTGCGTGGATCGTCGGGTTTGCGCCGCCCAGGCTCACGGTGAAATCAGGCCGCGGCTCGCGCACGATGAGCCGGTAGGCGAAGCGGTCGCCGCCGTGGCCCCGGGTGTCGGTGACGCGCGCCAGATAGCTGCCGTTGGTCGGCGCGGTGAAGGCGAGCCTGGAGTCGCTGCCGAGCCGGCGCTCTCCGTCGTCGTCGTTCTGGTAGTGGAGCGTGAAAGTCGGCAGCCCGTTGGGCGCCAGCTTCGCGCCCAGCGGGTGCAGCTCGACGATGTAGCAAGGTTCGTCGAGCGCGTGCGCCGTGGCGCTGGTGTCGAAAAAGGCGCGGCGTTTGCCGGCCGAGGCATAGAACAGAAAGCCGGAGTCGGGTCCCTGCGGCGCGCGAAACAACTTCACGACTTCGCCCTGGAGGTAGAGGAGTTCGTTCAACTCCATTTCCTCCCAGTTCTCGACGCGGCAGTCAGTCGTTACCGAGTCGATGCCGCGGAAGGTGACGGCGGAGTTGCGGACGGCTTGAAGCAGGATTCGCGCGACAGGTTTGCCGTCGGGGTTTAGCACTTCGATTCGCGTGTCCACTGGCGAGCCGCGCCGGGCCGCGCCGGTCTCGAGAATGCACGGCTCGCCGGCCTTCGCCTCGAAGCGAAACAGGTCGGCGTCGCCAGGTTGGTCGATCCGACCGTTGACTGCGCACGGAACTGGAATTGGCATCGCGTTCACCGGTGCGTCGTTCGGCTCGGCTTCGACCCATTGCGGACCGGCGGCGGCGAGCACCTTGAAGGCGCGGCGGGCGCGGAATTTCTCCACGTCCAGCGGCACGTCCACTTCGCCGGGCGCGCCGGTCTTCACGCGCGCGGTCGCGTGGGCGGGAAGGTTGAAGCCGGCGAGTTGCACGTCGGCCTCGGTGTTCGTCCCGATGCTGAGAGGAAAAACGCTGGTGACGACCGGCAGCACGCCTACGGAGAGCCGGTAAAAATGGTCCGCCGACGAAGCGAGCATTTGATCGGCCACTCGCGCCGAGTAACGGCCATCCGCAGGAACCTGGAAGGCAATGAACCGGTCGCTGCCGTCGAACGCACTGTCGCTCTCCAGCACTGCCCCGCGAGCGTCGAGCAGCGTGATCGAGGGACTGGCCATCTTCGAACCGAGGCTCTTTACGGCGAGGTCAAGGACGAGATACTGGCCGGCCTTCGCGGCGAAGCTGAATTCGTCCTTGTCGGCCGGCGTATCGAGCGCGCCCCAAAAACTGACCGGGAGCGAATCGGCGTTCGTCGCATGCGTTTCGTAAACCTGCGGCAAATCGTCGATGTGCAGCTTGATCTTGCCGCTCTCGCCCCCGGCGGCGCGGACGGATAACTCATAGGCGCCGCGCGGCAGGTCGCTCGCGGACTCGATGTTCACCAGCACTTCGGTCGCGCTGCTGATCGAGACGACCTCCCCGGTCAGTTTCGGGTGGCTGAGGACCAGATTCGTGACGCCGGCGAGGTTCTTGCCAAAGAGCGTCAGACCCATCGGCTGGCCGCGCTGGAAACCACGAGGTTCCGCGCGGCTGAGTTCCGGCGCGGGCGGAGGAACAACTTTGCCGCTCGTCGCGTCGTAGAATTCCAGTGCCCCGTCGAGCCGGCCGACGGCAATGGTCTTATCCCCGACGAACGCCAGCGCGGGCGCGAGTTCGGGCTGCGACGGAAACGCGAGCTTTTCGGTCACGTCGGCGGCGCTGAAAAGTTTCACCGTGCCGTCATCGGCGGAAGAGAGCAGCGTTTTGCCGTCAGGGGCAAGGGCCAAATTCAGGATCGCGCCTTCGTGGGCGAACTTCGAGAGGAGCAGCGGATTGGTCGTTTCGGCCGCCGCCTCGCTCACTTCCCAGACGCGGATGCGGTTGTCAACACCGCCGGCGAACAGCCGCCGCCCGCTACTGCTCCAGGCCAGCGCGTAGAGTTCCTTGAGCGGCTGCGAGAGGGTGTCGGTGCGCTTGCCGGTGGCGACGTTCCACAGCTTGACCGTGCGGTCGGCGCTGGCGCTGGCGAGGATTTTGCCGTCCGGCCGGAACGCGAGGTCGAAGACGGCGCCGTTGTGAGCGGAAAGCGTGTGGAGCTCCTTGCCGGTGTCGATTTCCCATAACTTGATCTTTTGATCGTAGCTGCCGGTGCCGAGGGTCTTGCCGTCGGGCGAAACGGCGATGGAGTAGATCGCGTCGCGATGGCCCTCGAAGGTGCGGAGAAGCTTTCCCTCCGCCGCGTCCCAGAGTTTCGCCTCGCCGAAAAGCCCCGGCTCGCCGGCGGCGCTGGCGAGCGTCTTGCCGTCGGCGGAGAAGGCGAGCGCGTTGACCTGCCCGCGATGGCCGGCGAGCTTGCGAACGACCGAGCGGGTCTCGGGCGAGAAGAGTTCGACCTCCCCGTGGCGCGCGAGGGCGAGCAGCTTCAGCGACGGCGACCACGCGGCGGCGAGGATGGAGCGGCGCGGCGGGACGGTGGGCTGGATCTTCGGCGTGATCAGTTCGCGGACGAGTTTCGCCGGTTCCTTCGGGGGCAGGGCGCCGCCGTCGATCCAACTCTTCAGCACCGCGATTTCGTCGGGCTGAAGCTTCTTGCGCTTGCCGGGCGGCATGATCTTCTTTTTCCCGTCCTTCTCGAACGAGCCTTCCACCATTTTCACGAGCAGGCTCTCGGCGCTCTTGCCGGGCACGAGCACTTTGCCCGCCTCGCCGCCGCGCATGAGCGTCTCGAAAGTTTCGAGCACGAGCTTGCCTTCCGGCTCCTGGGCGGAGTGGCAGTCGAGGCAATGTTTCGCGAAGAGGGCGTCGATGGCGGCGTAGTCGTTCGTGGCAGGGGCGTCGGCGGCAGGCAGGGGAATGAGGGCAAGGAAATGGAGCAGGACCAGAACCGGCAGGAGCACGATTGAGGCAAAGCGGCGCATAACGACGCGGAACATTCAAGCAGGCCGGGACACGCGAGTCGAAGAAGAAATGAAGGGTTGCGCAGCACGCGCGGAGCGCCGAGCTCCTGCTCGGCGAGGAAGCGGGGTTGCTCTTCGCCGCTGAATCCGGGCATCTGGCGGAGAAGCGAGTGCGACGTGACGCGGGGTCGTCTAGCGGTTTGACGGGAGGCGCGGCAAGTGGCAGACTGCCGGCGGTATGAGCAGACAAGTGGTGCTGGAAGTTCCCGAGAGTGTCTTCTCGGCATTGCGCACTGAGCCGGCGGAGATGGCGCGCGAACTCCCGCTTGCGGCTGCGGTGAAGTGGTATGAACTAGGCAAGCTCTCCCAAGCGAAGGCCGCGGAGCTGGCCGGGTTGAGCCGCTACGAGTTCATCCACGCGCTGGCCCGTTTTGAGGTCTCTCCGATCCAGGAAACTGTCGAGGAAATTGCCCAAGGACTGGCGCGTGAGCAATAAGTGGGTCGTCAACGCCTCGCCGCTTATCCTGCTCGCCAAGGTCGCCCAGATCGGCCTGCTTCCCAAGCTGACGGAACAACTGGTCATTCCCGCGAGTGTCGTCGCTGAAGTTCAGGGCGGGCGTCCCATTGACCCGGCGCAAGCCTGGCTGAGTGGAGAAGGCGCGCCGTGGATTCGACCCGATCTCATGGCCAGTCCCGCCGTGGCAGTCTGGGATTTGGGCGCAGGTGAAACGGCGGAACTCAACCGGCCTCTCATCGGTTGAGGCCGGATAGTTCAAACCCGACGTAGCCGCCGACGTGAAGAGGCGGATGGTCCAATCAAAGGAACGAGTCCGCCTCCTCACGTCGGCGGCTACTTGATCTGGCGAAGGTTCACATACCGCTCCGCTCTCTCCCGGATGACCGGGGAGACGCGTGCCGGGGAGAAATCTCTTTTCGCGTAATAACCGAGTCCCGCGTTCCAGAGCACGTAAACGTCGAACTCGCTCGGCTCCCGGCCTGCGAGTCTGCGGAAGTTCGATTCCAGAAAGTCCAGGTGTTGCCCGGCGACCTGCCGCGACACGACCGGGTCGTGATACGCTTGCGAACCGCTGTATTGTTTCCACACACTGGGCCGCATCTGGTAGCGGCTCACTTCGCCGACGCCGCCGACAGCCGAATCCCGGTCGCCGGTTTCGAGCATGCTCAGCGCCTCCAAACGAGACAGTCCGGCTTGCGCCATCAGAACGCTTCCGAAGAGAACCGCCAGGATAGACTTTATCATGGGTGAAAATTCAGGAGTGGGAGGGTTTCCAGGACGTGCTGGGCTTATACGAAACCACGACCATCCCGCGCTCGTTTGTGGTGCAGTGCAGGTGATGATGGGCTTGGATTGCCTTCTTGCGCCTGGCGGCGTGGGCCTCCTGGTCGCGAGACGGCGGAGGACTCTTTTTGTCTTTAGTTTTCATTCGTTTGGAGCCAATGCTTCACGCTGGAACTAACGATGGGAGAGGCCCCGGCTCAACGCTGCAAAACCGCGCCTGACATGCTAGGGGATTCCGGGAGTGGCTTGTCCGCTGCTCCGCTGATACCGGGTAGCTGAAAACCTCGCTTCGTATGCGTTTCGCGTAGCTGCGACCGTGAGGTCGCGGGATGTGGACGGAAGAAGATTGGGCAGTGGCATTGTCTTCGTTCCTTCTTGAGAATTCAGCCTGCGACCTCACGGTCGCAGCTACGCGTCCTCCCACCGTGGGAATGGCGATTGGTACTCCCGCCCCGAATTGAACGGGGATCCGCGGTTTAGGAAACCACTGCTCTATCCATTTGAGCTACGGGAGCGAGCCGCCGGCACAGTCAACCACAACGCGGGCGCCGGGGAAAGCGAGTTCTGGCAGGTCGCGTAATCCCTCAGTGAAGGCCGGTGGGGCGAGCGTCCCCGCGAGCCGAAGCCAAGAAACGCTGAGTAATCAAGCGCCTCGCGAGGACGCTCGCCCCACCTGACTGAGGGATTACAATGGGCCCAATTCTTCGCTGGCAATTTCAGACGCGAGGGAGTATGCGTGCGCCATGAACACAACCCCCTGCCCCGATTGCGAAGGCGGCGCTCCCTTTACCCGCCGCGAGTTCCTCAAGTCCACCGTCACCACCGTCGCCGCCGCGGCCGCGATGCCGCTGGCCTTCCCCGCCAGCGCCGCGACCAGGCCGGCGAAAAAGGCGGCTTCCGAGACGCTCGTCACCACGTTCCACAAATCGCTCACCGAGCAGCAGCGCAAGGCCGTTTGTTTCCCCTTTGATCACGAACTCCGCTCGAAGGTGGACAACAACTGGCACATCACCGAGCAGAAACTCGGCGAGTTCTTCACCAAGGATCAGCAGGCGATGGTGAAGGAGATTTTCCTCGGCTTGCACAGCCCCGATTACGCCGACACTGTTTACAAGCAGGTCGAGCACGACGGCGGCAGCGCCGGCGGGTTCAACGGCACATCGGTCGCGCTGTTTGGCGAGCCGGGCACGGGCAAGTTCGAGTTCGTCATCACCGGCCGGCATTGCACGCGCCGGTGCGACGGCGACTCGGTGGAAGGCGCCGCGTTCGGCGGCCCCATTTTCTACGGGCATGCCGCCAAGGGTTTCAATGAGAAGCCCGACCACCCGGGCAACGCCTATTGGTACCAGGCCAAGCGGGCGAATGAAGTCTGGGGTTCACTCAGCGGCAAACAGCGCGACCTGGCGCTGCTGGGCGACAGCCGCGAGGAGAAGGGCACCGACACCATCAAGCTCTCCGGCAACAAGACCGGTCTGCCCGGCATCCCGCTGACCGAACTGGCTCGCGACCAGAAGGCACTGGTCCGCAAAGTCCTGGCCGACTTGCTGGGGCCCTTCCGCAAGGCCGACGCCGACGAGGCGATGAAACTGATCGAGCGCAACGGCTTCGATCATCTGCACATGGCGTTCTACAAGAACCAGGACGTGGGCAAGGACGGCGTCTGGGACGTGTGGCAGATCGAGGGACCCGCAATGGTCTGGTACTTCCGCGGTGATCCGCACGTGCACGTGTGGGCGAACGTGAAAGCGAAGGCGTGAATGGGCCGCGGGGCATCCGACACACGCCGGATGCCGCTCCGCCTCCACCCAATCCGTGAGGCGCATGGGAGGCGCGGCACAACACAGGCTTGTCTTTGCGGGCGTTCTGGCCGAATAATCCACCATGAGCGCACTGGAAATCATCAGCGAACTGCCGAAGCTGACGCCTGACGAACTGCGGCAGGTGAAGGCGAAGGTCGAAGAACTCGTGCAACCCGGGCCACCGGGCCCGTTGTGGAACCTCTTGAGCAAGTGGGCGGGCAAGGCCGACGGACTGCCGCCTGACCTCGCCGAAAACCACGACCATTACCTCCACGGAGCGCCCAAGAGCAAACCGTGACCTTCGCCGACACCGCGTATTTCCTCGCGCTGCTCAATCCCCAGGATGAATGGCATGAAGCCGACGTGCGCTGGAGCCAGACCGGCAGCGGGCCGCTCCTGACCACCGCCTGGGTTCTCGTGGAAATCGGCGACGCGCTGGCCACCACCCGCCATCGACAATGGTTCCCGGATTTCGCCGCCGACCTGGCGTCCGCCGCGCAGATTCGCATCATCGCCGCCGGCGACGAGTGGTTTCGCCGCGGCGTCGCTTTCTATCGCGCCCGCCCCGACAAGGAATGGTCCCTCACCGACTGTCTTTCCTTCGAGGTGATGCGGGAACTGGGCGTCCGTGAAGCCCTCACCTCCGATCAGCATTTCGAGCAGGCCGGATTCCGGGCTTTGCTGCGGGAATGAACCACCAGTCATGAACCCCTGCGACACCGTGGAATTCAACTACCGCAAAGAACCCGACGCCAGCTCCCAGAATTGCACACGTTGGGGCGTCGTTTACCCCTACGAACCCGGCGAGACGCCCGATCCCGGCGCGGGCGGTGGCACCACGCCACCGCCCACACCCTGACCGCGTTTGCTTCCGCGCACGCGCTTGTGCGGCCCCGGGGCTAATGAGTTTCCGGCCAGATACTATGCCACAATTTCCGCCTCATGAGATTTATCCAGGACCGGTTTTGCTATTGGCCGGCCCGGGCACTGGCAAGACGCACACCTTGGCACTGCGGACGAAATGGCTTGTCGAAAAAAACCACGCTACGCCTGATCAGATTACGATTATCACTTTCACCGGCGAGGCCGCCCGGAACATGGGCCTGCGAATCAGCGATCCGGAAAGAAAAGACGTTTATATGCAGCCGCAGGACCGGCCGAAGCAAATCCGCACGATGCACAGCCTGGGCCAGCAAATCTTGACGGCGAATTTGCGCAAAGCGGGGCTGAGAAAAGGTTTCAGCGTCATATCGTCGGACGCCTTACGAAAACTTCTTTTGGAAGATGCCGCACAGCTTGCGGGATTCCCACGCGGTGACGGTCTGGAGATTTCGAAGCGCCGCACGGAGGGAATTACTACGCCCGTTGATGATCCCAAGTCCGGCATTGAAGCGAAGTATCGAGAGATGATGAGGGCCTGCAACGCGGTGGATTACGATGAGCAGATAATGCTCGCGTGTAAGCTGCTTCGAGAAAACGGCGACATCCGCCAGGAATGGGCAGCGAAGGCAAAACATTTGCTGGTCGATGAGTATCAAGACATCAACGCCGCCCAATTCGACCTGATTCGGCTGTTATCCGAAGATCAGACGGAAGGCCTTTACGTTGTTGGGGACGACGACCAAAGTATCTACGGCTGGCGCGGCGGATCACCGAGGTTTCTGAGACGCTTCAAAGACGATTTTGGGCAGAAATCCAAAGTCGAATCCCTTCCTATTTGTTACCGCTGCACGACGCACGTCTTGGAAGGAGCGGCTGGTCTTGTCAGCAGGTTCAATCAGGATCGCATGGCGAAGCCGATTCCGCTGAGCAAGCGGCGCGGTGGGGCAAAAATCTTCTGCCATGACGTCCCAAGCCAGCAAAAGGAAGCGGAGATAATCGCTGCTAAGGCTGCGGAGGTCATGCCCTCGAATGATGTTCTAATTTTGCTGCCGAGCCAGAACTTTGCACCGCCAATTCAAGCTGCACTGCGCCACCGCGGATCAGTTATGACAGCAGCGGGGCAACTGATATTCCTGGTTTCCGCCTGGTGAACACTCTCGCCGAGTGGCTTGACGAACCAGACCACAGTTTCGCTCTGCGGCTTTGCATACAGGCGATGCTGAATTGGGGTATCGGTGGAGTCCCGTCACAGTGGGTTCGCGACGGCGCGAAGAAAGCAGCACGTGAAGTGGCGCTTGGGAATGTCAGCGCACTTTGGGATCGGGTTATCGGTGATGGCATAGCTCTACATGCTTCACTGGAACAGTCCGCTCTGAGTGAGAACCTGCTCAAAATCATCTGGGACGGGCTCCAAAAAATCCGTGCCGCCCGCGAAAAGGAGCCGCGCCAAGAGGGTCTCGCTGAGTTTCTGGGCGCGGTTGTAGGCTGCCTTCGGCCCTGGTCGTCATCTGACAGTTTTCTGGACGAAGTCCGAGGCTGGATTGAAGAGTCAACTGGCCGACGCGGCAACAGTTCAAGCGGGGTGGCAAGAATTCTAAGTCTGCAGAGTGCCAAGGGACTGGAAGCTGACTACGTTTTCGTAGTCGGCTTAGACGAGGACATTCTGCCGAAGAGCGATGCCAATAGCGACGATGTCGCTGAAACAAGTCGGCTCGTGTATGTCTCAATGACCAGAGCCAAAGAGGAGTTGCACCTGTTTCATGCGCGAAAGAGGGAGGGTAAAATAAGCTACTTGCTTCCAAAGACCGAAGACGGCCAGGTCTCCACACTAAAGCCATCCCGTTTTTTCGCAGCCATCCCAGATTCCAACAAGGAGTGCATCTTTGTCCAAAGCGACGAGGCAAAGCGCCAAGCGTTGAAGCGCAAGGTTGCAGCCGCTTCTTCGGCGGAAACGGCAACAAACAACCGCGAGGGGTCTAGCGTTTGATGAGGTGCCGGAGGCTTTGGCGGTGACAGCCGCGCTGATGGCCGTGGGAACGGAACGGAACGGGGCCAGTTCTGAACGGGGTCAGAACGGAGTTCTAACAATCGACACTAACGGCGGTTCCGGTGCTGGATACAGTGCGCA
>CAZZAQ010000108.1:8443-9770 GCA_964652165.1 uncultured Bifidobacterium sp. | reverse complement strand
GCGAACGTCAGTCATAGCGTTTCCGGTTTCTCGTTTCTCGTTTCTCGAAAAACCAGAAACGAAAAACCAGAAACCTCAATGTCCCGTATGGTACGGATGTCCGCTGAGGATTGTAAATCCCCGGTAGAGCTGTTCGAGCAGGACCACGCGCGCCAACTCGTGGCTCAGGGTAACCTTGCCGAAGGAGACCACCAGGTCGGCCACGTGGCGTGTGGACTGCTGGAAGCCGTCCGCCGGGCCGACGGCGAAAATCAGGTTCTGCGCCCCGCGGTTCTGCTGGTCGCGCAGCAACTCCGCGAAGTCTTCGGACGTGAACAGCCGGCCGCCCTGATCGAGCATCACCAACACCGGGCGGGTTCGCCCGGCGGACTTCTCCACCAGCTTGAGCAGCGCGTCTTCCCTCGCCAGCTGGTGCGACTCCGTGCCCGCGTAGCGCGACAGCCGCTTCAGGTAGTCGCGGGTGAGCGAGTCAATGGCGCTGCTCTTGGTCTTGCCGATCCAGGCTATGTGCAGCTTCATTCTCAGTTACCGGTTTCCAGTGGCCAATCACCAGTCAGACGAAACGCCCCTGTACTTGCGCCCTACCAGGATCATCTCACGAGGAACCACTCCGTCTGTCGCGGCAGAAAGTATTTCATACCCTCGGGTGACAGCACGGCATCGTCTTCCATCATGATGTAGACCTCCTGCCCGCCCCACTCGGGGACGGCGGTGCGCGTGTTCAGCTCGATGGATGTGTAGGCGCCTGACCGCAGGGGCAGCGACTCGCGCAAACCCAGCGAGGCGCCGCTGAACGACCCGATGGCCGCTCCCACGAAGTGTCCGTAATTGCCCACCGAGTGCGAATAGATCATCGGCTCGAGGCCCGCAGCGCGCGCTTTCGTCATGGCCGCGTCGTAGACCTCATTCCCCTTGCGGCCAGGCTTCATCTCGGCCAGCAGGATGTCCTGCAGGCGGTTGGTATTGGCCAGCGCCCGCTTCAGCCCGGCAGGGACGTCGGATTCTCCCTCGCGCGGGATGTAGAAGTGCTTCTGGTAATCGGTGGAGAAATCCAGGTACACGATGCCGAAGTCCACATGCAGCACGTCGCCGCGCTCGAGGACGAAATTGTCCTCCGGTACCTGCGCCGGATTGAACTTCACGCCGCGGCGTTGCACGCGGATGTCCGGCCGAAACCAGGTGCCGACGTGGCCATCGGCGCAGCGCTGCCGCATGTGCCACAGCACGTCGCCCACCGTTGTCTTCCCCGGCTGGATGACCTTGGCGCTGAACGACTCCTCCCAGATGCGGCGCGGTTTGGCGTGCTCATCAGCAGACTCAAGTAGAT
>CAZZAQ010000108.1:0-8433 GCA_964652165.1 uncultured Bifidobacterium sp. | reverse complement strand
ACCTCGGCAGCCTCGCGAAACAACGCTTCCTCTTCGGGCAGCCGCGTCTCCAGGTAGTCAATTACCAGACTCTCGGAGCTCACCAGGCGCGAGGAAAAGTTCGGGCCCAGGTGAGCCGCCAGGAAGTCGCGCAGGGAAACCGAAAGGCCGTCGGCGGCGGAGGTGTCGGCGGCCACGTTGACCGCGATGCGCTCTGGCTGGTATTTCTCCGCCAACTGGCGCAGCGCCTGGCCTACCGCCTCCCGGCGCGCGGCAATCACCTGGTCGAAGAAGGGCGTCCCCTGTTTCCACTGGTGGCTGCCAATCACCATGCGCTCGGGCCGCGCGCCGCCTGTGTCCACGAAAACATATGCGTTGCCGGCGCCGGCGTAGGTGCCGTCGGGCGTAAGGAAGGGAAACACCGGGTCCACGTTGTACTCGCGCGTGAACACGATCCACATGGGAACCTGGTTGGCGCGCATGGCCGGGCCCAGCACCGTGTCCAGCTTCTTGAGCACGATGCGATCGTGGAGGGCCGCGCGTTCGCGCTCCGGGCGCGTACCCTCGACGCCCGCCGAGAGGCCGCGGGCGGCGAGCAGGGTCACAGCGAACAGCAGGCACAGCGAAAGCCTCCGCTTCATGGTCACCTCGGCGAGGACAGCCGATTGTAGCCGGACATTCTAGCCGGACGGAGAAAGACGCGCATGCCCGCTGCCGGATACAATCAGCACTTCCAGGCTCGCGATGCGAATCGCTGTGACCATCTTGTTGGTGGCAGGGCTGATTGCCTTCGGGGTGTGGTTCGTTCCCTGGCTGGGACAACAGATTCGCCGCCGCCGCGTGGCCCAGCGCCCACCGCTCGAACCCGAGGCGTTCTATCAGGCGTTCTACGCCGCTTCGGATCTTTCGCGCGAAGCCGTGGTCGCACTGCTGACGGACCTGGAGCGCGCCACCGGCATCCCGCGCACGCTTTTGCGCCCTGAGGATCAATTGTGGGAAGGCACGGTGGTGGAAGAATCGCTGTTTGACTCGCTGCACGCCATCGAAGTGGAAACCATGCTGGAGGAAATTTCGCAGTACACCGGCCGCCGCATCCACCTCGCCGAACTCCAGACCGTGGACGCATACATTCGCGCCCTGGCGCCGTGGACGGAACGCCTCACTTCACAGATCGCACATCACAAATCGCAGATCGCCTAGTCCAGCCCGTACCGCTTCCTCTTCTCCAGCAGCGCCTTGCGGCTGATGCCCAGAATCGCCGCCGCCTTCGACTTACGCCCGCGGGTGAAGTCGAGGACCTCGGCGATGTGGGCTCGCTCCACCTCGCGCAGCGTCAACTTCGCCGGCTTGCCGGTTTCCCCTCCAGTGCCCCGCAGGTGGGCCGGCAAATCCTCCGGCCGGATTTCCGGCCCGAAGGCGTAGACCAAGGCGCGCTCCAGCAGGTTGCGCAACTCGCGGACGTTGCCCGGGAAGTCGTATTTCTCGAGGGCCGCAAGCGCGGCCGCGGAAAGCTTCAGCTCCGGCCGGCGATGCACTTCTGCAAGCTGGGCCAGCAGGTGCAGCGCCAGCGGACGGACGTCCGAGCGGCGCTCGCGCAGCGGCTCGACCACCAGCGGGATCACGTTGAGGCGGTAGAAAAGGTCCTGGCGGAAGCTGCCGCGCGCCACCGCGAGTTCCAGATCGAGATTGGTGAGCGCGATGATGCGCGCCTCGACGGCCACCGTGCGCGTGCCGCCCAGCCGCTCGAAGCGCTTTTCCTCGATCACGCGCAGCACTTTGGCCTGCATGGGCAGGGTGAGCGCGGCAATTTCGTCGAGCACGATGGTGCCTGCGCCCGCGGTCTCCAGGCGCCCGCGCTTGGTCCCGGTGGCCCCGGTGAAGGCGCCGCGCTCGTAGCCGAACAGCTCGCTCTCCACCAGCTCCAGCGGCAGGCTGGCGCAATCAATCTTCACCAGGGGCTCATCGCGTCCCGGACCGAGATAGTGGATCAGCGAGGCCAGCAGGTCTTTGCCGGAGCCGCTTTCGCCGCGGATGAGCACCGTGGATCCGCCGGCCGCAACCTTCTTCGCCTGCTCGAGCAGGCGCTCCGACTTGGGATCGGCGGCCACCCAGGTTGTCGCCACCCACGTGGCGGCCAGCTTCCGGTCGGAGACCGCTCCGGAATCCTGCTGCCCGGGCTCCGCCCTTCCGGACTTGCGGTCTTCGCGCTGCTCCTTTTTGGATTGCCGCTGAGAAGATTGCCGGTGGCGCGCCATGAGGCCGCTACTTCTTTTTCTTCCGCGAGCCCTTGGCTCCGGTGACCCGAGGCTTGCCTTTCGACGGCGCCCGCTTCGCCTTCACGGGCCGCGCTTTGGCGCGCGAAGGCGCGACGAACTTCTGGGCGCCCGCACGAGGGGCCGACCGCCACAGCCGTTCCAGGTCGTAGAACTTGCGCGCGCGCTCGGAGAAGACGTGCACCACGAAGTCCACGTAGTCGAGCAGCACCCACTCTGCCTGCGGGTAGCCTTCGACGTGCGTGGGGCGGACGCCAACCTGGCCCAGCCGCAGTTCCACCTCGTCGGAGATGGCCTGGATCTGCCGCGGATTCGAGCCGCTGGTAATGAGGAAATAATCGGTGAAGCCGCTGGTGACGGTGTTCATCTCCAGCACGGCAATGGCTTCGGCTTTCTTGGACTCGCAAGCGGAGATGGCGAGGGCGACTTGGCGCCGGACAACGTTCTTGACCATCAGTCGGATCCGCCCGCAGGGCGAAGCTTCATTCTAGAGCCGGAGACGAGGTTTTGTCTTTGCCGATGGTCAGCCGCGCAGCCGCCCCGAGCTTCTGGTGCAGGATGACAACCGGCGGACTCGGGCGTCTAATAGCTGCTCACCGGAGGAGCTTATGAAGAGGTCAATGCTCGCACTGGCACTGCTGGCGCTGCTCGGTCTGTTCGCGGCCGCAGGAGAGAAGCAGCCGGCCGCCGCAGAAAAACCCGCCGCGGCGAAGGATTCGGCAAAGGATTCGGCGAAGGATTCGCCGAAGGATTCAACAGCTGGCGCTCCGCGCTTCACGGCCGATAATCAGCTCATCCGCCCGGAGAACTACCGCGAGTGGGTGTACCTGAGCTCGGGTCTGGGAATGAGCTACAGCGGTGAAGCGGGCGACGCCAGCATGGGGCCCATGTTCGACAACGTCTGGGTGCATCCCGACGCCTACCGTCACTTCATGGCCACCGGCGCCTGGCCCGACCAGACCATTTTCGTGCTGGAAGTGCGGCACTCGACCGGCAAGGCCTCCATCAACAAAGGCGGCCACTTCCAGGCCGATCTGGTGGCTCTGGAGGCGTCGGTGAAAGACGAGAAGCGCTTCCCTGAGAAGTGGGCCTACTTCGGATTCATCAGCGACGGCAAGCTGACGGAGTCAGCCTCCGCCTTCCCGAAATCGGCCTGTTACCAATGCCACACCACGAACGCCGCCGTGGACCACACCTTCGTGCAGTTCTATCCCACCCTGCGCCCCATCGCCGAAGCCAAAGGGACGTTCGACACGCAGAAAGCGGAGAACCACTGAGGACCGAAAAGAAACCTCACCGCCGAGAACGCAGAGGACGCAGAGAAAAGCGAAGCTTACCGCGGATCGGCGCGGGAGAAATGCGGATGGAAAAGCACCTACTGTTCAGAAGGGATTCCTTAGCCCTAGATTTATCAAGCGGAATTCCATCGCCTGGGCGCTAACGTTATACCTCTTAGCAAGTAGCGGAACTGAGTTCTTGCTGATTTGGCCCAGAGTTGCAACGTCACGACGCACAAAGGAGGCAGGCATCAAGAGCTGAGCAGCGAAGTTGTTGGCTTCCACTTCATTCCAATCGGACGCTTGAGAAGATTCTGCATTCCGCCAGCTTACCCACAAGTCGCGGTCCACATGCTCCATCAGATCCCCGTGCAACAAGAAGTGTGCTATCTCGTGGGCTATCGTGAATCTTTGCCTCGTTGGAGGATGAGAAGGGTTGATTGCGACAACCACATGGTCACCCTTTCGAACTATTGCCCCCGAGATGTCATTGTGTACTGGAAGCTGGCACAGTAGGAGGCCTAGCTTCTTGGCAATCTTATCCACGGGCACAGGTGGCTCAGCAACCTTGTTGTCTGCGAGGATTCCCTCGATTTGTTCGGTGAAATCTAGGTTAAGCATGGGCGCAGAGACTTCGTGTGGCTACAAGGCTGGGAGCAGGCCTCTTAGTCGTTCGACGTACCTGGCTTCCTCAAGCTCCCTTAGATTCACGTTGGGCTGTGCGTTTGGCAAGCTTGGAAGCAAATCGAGCAAACTGATTTCAAGTACCGAGGCGAACAGGTAGAGCTGGTGGAGCTGAACTGCTTGACGCCCCCGCTCCAGATTTGTGATGGACGCGCGGGAAAGCCCCACCAGTTTTCCGAATTCTGTCTGGGAAAGCGCGACCCTCTTGCGCTGGGCGGCGAGTAGTCGTCCGAACTCTTTCTGCAGTTCGCGTTTGTCCCGCACGGCTGACATGCCTCTACACCAAGAGCCTGTGGATTTGCAAGCTTATTTTACAAATGTATCTATAATTATACATTTTATAGAAATATTATGCGTACTATTAGTTGACTTTTCTAATTCCCAGCCCGATACTGCAGTTGCTGGACGAGGAAGTTGATCCACCGTCCGAAGAGGTGAAAGATGACAAAGCTGAATGAAGAAGGTGAGCGCGGCGGGCATCCAGAGCACCCTGAACACCCACCGCATCCGCCCCATCCACCGCATCCAGACCGGCCCGGCCGCGATGTTCCGCCACCTCGTCCCCACGGAACTCCGGTGTGGACAGGGGCAAACTGAAATGGCTTCCTGGGTCGAGGGAACCAGCGAGCGACTCAACAACTGGTACCGTCAGTTTGTTGCCATTGACCCTCCGCCGGGCAGTGGAGCACTGCGAGCGTGGAAAGGGGGCCTCTGCCCCTTTCCGGATGACAGCGAACTCGGTACCGTACTTGCCCATCTCGAGCGGGGCGAGGTGGTCCGCGTCGAGGAGGGCGGACGCCTGATGCGTCCGCTGGATTGCCCTGACGAAGACGCACCTGCGTATGCACATGATCTAACAACGGTGTCGGTTGCGTTCGAGCTATTGCTTCTCGACTTCGGCCCGAAAAGGAACCCACGCGTCTATGGCGTACGGCCCGAGATTTCAAGGCGCACATTCCCCGACCATCCCCACCTCCGTGATGACCAACTGGTGTTTTGGGAGGGGCGGCCCATTCCACCCCTTTGCGCGTACCTCGCCAGTGATGGTGTGCTCGCGCGCGACGAGATGAGACTGGTTCACGTTTTGGACTTTACATCTTTCTTCCTAGCCAAGCACCTTGTCTGGTGTCGCACCGCGAAGCTTTGGTGTGTCACAGGTGATCGCCCGTCCTTGCTCGCTCAGGGGATTTGCGCTTACCGCCCTGCGTTGTCACGACAAACTTTCGATGGAGTTCATAGGTCCCGCGCAGCTTTCTATAGAACCGATTGCGCTCCGCAAGATCACTGGAAAAGCGAAGTTCGGACGGAATGGGCATATCACTGGCCTGGGCCCACAGCACCCCACTTCATCGATCATCTAGTTGACGAAATTCCCCGTCAGGCAGAGTGCCCGTGTGGAACCGGTGAAGCCTATAAGAATTGTTGTCGGCCGGATCATGTGGCTGGTATTGCAAGGTAGGTAAAGGATGAGTATGGCGAACTCGGACAAGAAAATTCTGGCAGTGGGTCTTCTGCTTTTGAGCATTGCCGAATGTAGGGAACTGTGTCGCGACGTCGCTGAAAGCCTAATCGCAACGAGTCTGCGCAGCTAAATCGGATTAGGCCGCGTCAAACCCGGAGGGCTTGGCCCGGTCATTTCTTCTTTGGCGCAGTCCCGGCCCTTGAAGGCTCTATCTCGTGTCGGCTTACGATTGAACCAGTCTTTGAGTCCCGCGTCACGAGATAAGTCCTTCCTGCGGTCCACTTCGGCAGCCCCTGAAGACTCTTTTCGACCCTTTCGACGAGCCAATCACGCTGATTAGTTGCGTTTTTCTTGGGCATCGAGACGACTCCTTACCTTCCTTAGGATGCTTTTTAGCTCCCTGACACCAAAGATACGACGTTCTCGGACCAGATAGGAAGTTGGTTGCATTGGAACGCGAGGAATCGCTGTAGAGCGGTTCCATTTTACAGTTTTTCCGTCTATTTTCCTATTCAGAGAGTACCCGGAGCTTAACCCCATCGAGAAGAAGTCGAAAAATCTCCTCGGACCCACTCCAATGAATGCTTCGAAGGGAATCCGCTTTTGCTTCAATCCCCTAGGAGGGGAGAGTTTGCCGATAATCTCGATTGCATCCCAATGCAGCTCCCAGGCTCTGCTTTTGGGATAAGGTTCAATGAATACAACCCGACTTATCCCAGCTGTAATTGCGTGCCTAGTGCAGTTGTGACATGGGAATGTTGTAGTGTAGAGCGTTCCTGCGCGGGGACTCACCCCGGACCTTGCGCAGGCCAGCAGTGCTTCCATCTCTGCGTGTGTTGTTCGCCCGAATTCCGTTATCTCCAATGCTCCTTTGAGTATGTCTTCGCTCTTGAGTATGTCTTCGATCTTGAGTATGTCTTCGATCTTGAGTATTTGTTTGCTCTTCGGAATCCTTGCGGATCCAAGAAGCTTCTTGAGGTTCTCTAGGACACGCGTCCGTATGGACTGGAGGTGGACATCGTTGGAATCTTTCTGCAATACGTGATCCCTCATATCGCCCCGACCGGGCCAATAGAGTCCACCGCCTGGTCTTGGAACATCGTTGCACCCGACTGCGATGATTTCACCGTGTGCAGACATGATGCTTGCACCTACCTGCCTAGCAAGCATGGCGGAGCGGAGCGAAGCCGAATAGGCAAGGAACATTCCAAATTCATCACGTGACGGCGTTGTGTAAGGATGCGAAAAGACAAGGTCGCAAAACCTCCGAAGCTCTTCTTTGTATTTCCCTGCGCTACCCCGGATGAACACGTCGGCAAGCGCGAATGTCTTACGGGTTTGCTGGCCAAACGGATCTTCCTCCAACTCATCCCTCTCCATTAGCGACAATGCTGCTTTCCTTGGTGCACCGTTCTTGACAAGGTAGCGCAATCGCTCCTGTTCTGTGGCGTAGACCCCTATCAGAAGGAAACCCGGTCCGTAGACCTTTCTCAAAACCGACACTTCGTCAGGCCGCTTGAGGGAGAGCAAGATGTGCGCTTCTTTAGGTCTTGGGTGTGTTCTAGACTCGACCCAAACTCGTCCTGCGAGGATCTCGGCAACTGCTCTAATTGCAAATATGTCCTTTCGCACCTTGTCTCGGCACAACTGGTTGCCAGCGTCCATTCTTGTCTCTATACGTCGATGCTCAGGTTGGTCGACGAGAGGATAGGCAAACTCTCTGAGGAATTGACTCAGACGGATGAAGTTGCACTTGTAACCGAACTCCCCGAGGACATCCCGCAATGCGCTCGCTAGCGGGCCAGAATCGGTTCCAACCGCGCAAACAACGCCAATCACCAACTCGGTATCGGTGTAGTCGAGAAAAGAGAGGTCTTCAATGTAGGGGTGTTCTATTGGAGGCTTCCCAGAACGTGACTGTCCTGACGTCCTGGGAGGCTTACGCTTGCTTGGCATCGGTGTGCCCTCCTACAAAACCGGACTTTGTCCCGAGGGGTCCCAACTGCCTTCATTTCGCTAGAAAGTATCTGTCGTCACATAATGCGCCACACCTTTCGCTCTAACCACTACACCTGAGTCAATCAGACCTCGCCAGCGCTAGTCCCTAATCCTGCACGCTGACCACCTGTAGCACTTCCTCCACCGTCGTCAGACCTTCTTTGAGCAGCCAGGCGGAATATTTCTTCAGGTCGAGCATGCCGTTCCTAATGGCGGCTTCGTGGATTTCTTCGGAGCGGGCGCCTTTGGCCACCAGGCCGCGGATTTCCGGCCCCATCTTCAGGACTTCGTAAATTCCCACACGTCCCTTGACCCCTTTGCCGTTACAGGCATCGCAGCCCTTGCCTTTGAAGATGGTGGCGCCCTTTTCCATGCCCATGAATTCGCAGGTAGTGTCGTCGGCGGTGATGGGTTCTTTGCAGCGCTGGCAGAGGCGGCGGGCCAGGCGCTGCGCCATGACGCCAATGGTGGATGACGACACCAGGAAGGGCTCGATGCCCATTTCGCCGAGGCGGGTAAAGGAGCCGGCGGCATTGTTGGTGTGCAGGGTGGTGAAGACGAGGTGGCCGGTGAGGGCGGCCTCGACGGCGATGTGCGCGGTTTCCTTGTCGCGGGTTTCGCCCACCAGGATCACGTCCGGGTCCTGGCGCAGGAAGGCGCGCAGGATGCGCGAGAAGTCCAGGCCGATGTCCTTGTGGGCCTGCACCTGGTTGACGCCGCCCAGGTCGTACTCGATGGGGTCTTCGGCGGTGGAGATATT
>CAZZAQ010000107.1:0-9793 GCA_964652165.1 uncultured Bifidobacterium sp. | reverse complement strand
TGGCCATACGGTGGTTGTCTTCGACGATCTCAGCAAAGGGCGGCGGCCCGCCGTTCCCCCCCAGGCCACGCTGGTGGTTGGCGTTGCGTTGTCCCCGCAGGCGCTCGACCAGGTTTTTCGTTCTCATGCCATCGAGGCTGTGCTGCATTTTGCGGCGCTCGCCGAGGCCGGCGAATCCATGCAGGCACCCGAGCGTTACTTTCGCACGAACTCCGCCGGAACCTTGACCCTGCTCGAGGCCATGCTGAAGCACGGGGTCAGCCGCCTGGTGTTTTCCTCCTCCGCTGCCGTCTATGGCCAGCCCGAGCAAGTCCCCATCGAGGAGACCGCTCCCTTGCGCCCCACCAACGCCTACGGCGAGTCGAAACTCATGGCGGAGAAGATGCTGGACTGGTTTCACACCGCCCATGGCCTCCGCTCCGCCAGCCTGCGTTATTTCAACGCCGCAGGCGCCGCCCCCAAGCTGGGTGAGGATCATCGCCCCGAGTCTCACCTCATCCCGCTGATTTTCCAGGTCGCTCTCGGACAACAGGAGCACATCAGGATTTGCGGCACCGACTATCCCACACCCGACGGCACTTGCATCCGCGACTACGTTCATGTCCTCGACCTGGCCAGCGCACACTGCCTCGCGTTGGACGCCCTCGGCGAGCGTGCCCGCATGACTTACAACCTTGGCCTGGGGCAGGGCTTCAGCGTCCGCGAAGTGGTCGAGGCCGCCCGGCTTGTGACCGGACACCCCATTCCCGCCCTGGAGGTTCCACGCCGCGCTGGGGACCCGGCGGTACTGGTGGCCAGCTCGCGGAAGATCAAGCAGGAACTGCTCTGGCAACCACAGTTTTCAGACCTGCACAACATTCTCTCCAGTGCTTGGGAGTGGCATCGCAGCCATCCCCACGGCTATGCGTGAGAACTCCGGCGCACGCCCCGGACGGCGGGGAAAACGGATGCTCCTCGGGCTTCTACCCTTCCTGCCTCTGCTCGCCCACGCCGCAGAGGTCCCGCTTCCGGAGCGCGTCCTGGTGGTTTACAACACCCAGGCAAAGGAGTCGCGGAAAATCGCCGAGGCTTACCTCGCGGCCCGCGGCATCCCCGCGCGCAACCGCTGCGCCCTGCGCCTGGGCCGGTTCGCTTCGCACTTCGGCGCCTACGACGGCACGGTTTCCATCCCGGCAGCGGAGTGGGACCGCAAGGTTGCCGGCCCCATCCGCAAGTGCCTCGACGCCGTCGGCCGCCGGAAGATCCTCTACATCGTGCTCACCTACGGCACTCCCTACAAGCTCAAGGACGCGCCCGCGCGATCGGGCATTTCCTCCGACCAGTACCTGGCCGACATTTGGAACCAGGCCGGCGCCCAGCCGGTGCGCGCGCGCAACCCTTACTTTGCCGAAGCCTTGAGCGCCGCCAACCGCTATGCTCCGCTGGTCTCTCTCGCCGACTATCGGGCGCGTAGCGACGCCAAAACCGTCTACTCCGTCTGGCGCCTGGACGCGCCCACACCCGCACTCGCCCTGGGTCTGATTCAGAAGGCGCTGGACGCGGAGAAAAACGGCCTCACCGGCCAGGCTTGCTTCGACCGGCGCTTCGGCAAGGACATTACCGCACTCAAGGACGTTAGCTACAGCGCCGGCGACTGGGACTTATACCGCGCCGCGCTGCTGGTGCGCCAGGCCGGCATCCCTGTGCTCGAAGACACGCACCCGGAAGAGTTCGGCGCCGCACCCGCGCCCCTGCGCTGCGACAACGCCATTCTCTACGCCGGCTGGTACTCGCTGGATCACTACAACGACGCCTTCACCTGGAACCCGGGCGCCATCGGCTTTCACCTGGACAGCGCCTCGGCCGCCGATCCCCGCGGCGGCCCCAACTGGTCGGCCAACGCCCTTCAGAAGGGCATCACCATCACCGCCGGCGCGCTCACCGAACCGGACCTGTTCGGACTTCCTCATCCCGACGGCGTCTTCCGCAACCTGCTCGAGGGCGCCACCGTGGGCGACGCCTTCCTCCGCAACACCCGCTGGCTGCGCTGGATGATCGTTTACATCGGTGACCCGCTCTACCGCCCCTTCCCCACCGGCCGCCTGGACAAGTCGCCTGACGCCAATCCCGTCAAGAAGTGACTGTTGCGCGGGGCTGGTTTGGCATTAGGATGAGGGATGTGAGTCCCTTCGTCGCCCGCATCTTGGACCTTACCCGAAGGGGCCCGATCTACTGGAGCCTTTTGAAGGTCTTTGAATTGGACCTGCGCACGGGCTCCGTTCCCTCGGAGGGTGGCAACCGGTTCGCAGCCGAAGGGGAGGAGTTTTCCGTGAGCGACCGAGGAGACCACCACCCCGATCGCTTTGCGCGAGGGGACCTGAATCTGACCGCCTCCCGCGGAGGGAAAGTGGTGGCAAGTACCTGGCTGACCACCGCCGAGTTGTGGGCTTGGGAGGTCCGCGCTCATTTCGTGATTCAGCCTGGTGAAATCGTCCGCTTCGACTCCCACGTCGATCCGGCGTGCCGGCGTCAAGGGCTTAACAGCAGGCTGGCCAGCTTCGCCAACCAGTTAGCTCGGCAACGGGGATTCCAGCGCCTGCTTACCTATGTTGACTCCTTGAATCTCCCGTCGCTGCGTGTTCAGAAGAAGACGGGAATGCAATTGGCGGCCAAGATACTCTGCATTGCTGTCGGAAACGCCGCCTGGCATATCAATCTAGACCCTCGCGCTGCCGCTCGCTTCCGCAAATGAGAATCGAGCGGGCAACCAGCTGGAGCGATCTGACAGGCAGGGCGGATGAATGGAACCGGCTGGTTCAGACCAGCGGCACGCCCAGCATCTTTCTCACCTGGGAGTGGCTTTCCAGTTGGTGGGAAGCTTACGGCGCCGGCCGCGACCTTTTGGCCCTTCAGGTGTTCGAGGATTCCGGCGACCTGGCGGGGATCGCGCCCTTGTACGTGGCTCCTGCGCCCAAGCGCAGAGAGCTCAGACTGGTCGGCGATGGCACTTTCGATTCCGACAGCCTGGGTTTGATTGGCCCCGTGCAGGGGCAGATTCTGCGCTGGCTGGCCGCGAACCGTGAACACTGGTCGGTGGCCGGATTCAACCGCCTTGCCGATCAGAGTCTGCTCCAGGAGCTGCGCCAGCAGGGGTGGGCCACCTTTGTGCAGCGGCGGCCCCATCCCGTACTCGAGTTGCCTTCCACCTGGGACGCGTATCTGCAGATGCTCTCCGGAAACCAGCGCTCGGTGATCAAGCGTCGCTTGCGCAAGCTCCAAGGAGCGCATCTGCGCCGCTGTGAAGGCGACGTCGAGAACTGGTTGAACGTGCTCTTTGACCTGCATACCAGGCGCTGGAATCAGCTCGGCGAGCCCGGAGCGTTTGCTTATCCCGGCCGCAAGCACCTGTTTCGCCGAGTGGCTGGCCGGTTCCTGTCTCAGGGATGGCTGGACTTCTGGATGTTGGAGCTGGGCGGGAGACCCGTGTCAGTGGAATTCGGCTTCACCTTCGAGGGCACCTACTGCTTTCTGCAGTCCGGGTTTGAGCCGCAGTTTGAGGAGCAGGGAGTGGGCGTGGCTCTAAGGGCAATGATCATCCAGCAGCTGATTGCCCGGGGTATCCAGTACTATGATTTCTTGGCCGGCGACGAACCCTACAAAGCCCGCTGGGGCGCCAAGAACCTGGAGTACCTGGACGTGGCCTGCGCTCCCCCGCTTTCCCCGGGCGCCGCCCTGATTGCGCTTCGGCGCGCCGCCTACCACTCCAAAAATCTGCTGCGCTCCCTCCTGCCGGTTCGTGCCGGGCAGCGGGGCCGGCGAGGGGGAGCCAGTGTCCAAGAGAATTCTTAAGCAGGCCATCTTGCACACTCTCCGCTTCAGCGGGGTGGAGCGGCTGCGGGACTTTGTCTGGGAGCGGCAGTCTCTGCATCCGGCTTGCATTCTCTGCTTTCATCGCGTCACGGATGCCATTCCGGAGGATGGCATCACCGTAACGCCCAGCCGGTTTACTGCCATTATCGAAGCCATCGCCCGCGACTATGCCCCGGTTTCCCTGCGCTCCATCGTGGAAAACATCGAGCAGGGCCGGCCCTGGCCCAGGCGCGCCGTGGCCATCACCTTCGATGACGGATACCTCGACAATTACCAGGTTGCCGCCCCCATCCTGAAGAAGTTCGCTGTGCCCTGCACTTTCTTTGTGGCCGCCCACCTGGTCGGCAGCCAGACCGTTTCCCCATGGGACCGCCACTTGGCCGGCAAGGTTCCTTGGATGCAGTGGTCGCACCTTCGCGAGCTGCGCGACCAGGGGTTTGACATCGGCTCCCACACCCTCACCCATTGCGATCTGGGTAAGGCGGAGGGAGCGGAAGCCAGAAGGGAAATCGAGGAGTCAGGAGTGGTTCTGGAGCGCGAGCTTGGAACCAGGCCCGATCTCTTCGCCTTTCCCTTTGGCTCACCCGCCAACATTACCGAGTCCAACCTCGAAATCGTGCGCGGCTCCTATCGCTGCTGCTGCTCTGCCTTCGGAGGCATTCTGCGGGGAAGAGTGGACCCCTATCGGTTGCGGAGGGTTCCTGTGAATCGCTGGTTCGAAACCCTCTCGGATCTGCATTTCGAGCTGCGCCTGCTGGCGCCCTGGCGCTGGGGCCGCCCGAGAAGTGAAGATCCTGCGCTTCCGGAGTTCCGTGCCCACGGGTGAACGTCCTCATTAACCGGGTGGCGCGGGAAGTGGATGTGACTTCGCACTGGGTACTGGGAACTGAGTACTGGGTATTGTTTCTCTAGCTCGACGCCATCTGCTGCGTGGTTTCGCCCGCGATCTCGTAGGTGTGGATGGACGCGGCCACGCCGAACTTCAGGTCGCCCTTCTCCACCCGCACCACTTTGGCCACGCAGTGCACCTGCACCGGCGTTCCGCCGTTTTCCCGCGCCGGCAAACTCAGCAGCAGTTCGATCTCGGAGCCGATGGCCGGCTCCACGTCCATGTACAGGAACACCCCCGCGGCGCTCACGTTCTTGGTGCAGCACTCGCTCTCGTGCACTCCGCCGTTGGTGTACTTCACCGACGTCTGCACCATCAGCGGCAAACGCGGCAAGGAACGGTTCTCGGGTCCTTGGTCAGCCATGAGGTTCCTTCTTTCCGACCGGCAACGACGAGGCCTGGGGAAGACCTGACTATTCTTAGTCCAGAAGCTTCCTTTTGTCCAGATGCATTGTTTTTCACACCGCAGCGAAAACTTCTGCACCGCCCCCGATTTGGCAGGGCTGGCCGCTTGCATTATCCTTCGAGTAGCGACTGGGAGTGCAGTCGCGGGAGGCTAGGGGTGAAGCATCGCGGGATTTGCGCTTGGATGGTTCTACTGGCGGTGGCGACGCTGCTTGCGGGTTGCACGCGCGACCCCAACGTTCGCAAGCAGAAGTACATGGAGAGCGGCGACAGCTACTTTCAGCAGGGCAAATACCCGGAAGCGGCCATCGAATACTCCAACGCCCTCCAGCTCGATCCCAAGTTTGCGCCCGCCCATCAGAAGCTGGCCCAGACCTACCTGCGGCAACGCCTGTGGAACAGCGCCTATGCCGAGCTGAACCGCGCCTTGGCGCTCGAGCCCGACAATATGGCCGCCAAGTTGGACCTCGGACGCCTGTTGATAGTCGGCGGCCACCATACGGAAGCGCTCGACCGGGCCCAGGAAATCCTGGGAAAAGATCCCAACCACGTGGACGCAATGCTCCTGCGGGCCGACGCCTTGAATCGCCTCCAGGAATACCCCACCGCCCTGCGCGCCACCCAGGACGCCATCCAGCTTGCGCCCGATCGGCCGCAGTCCTACCTCCTGCTCGCCCATATTCAAGCTGCCATGGGGCAGAAGAAGGAAGCGGAGGCGAGCCACAAGAAGGCGATCACTCTCCTTTCCAATTCGGCCACGCCCCTGCTGGCCCTGGGAAGCTTCTACCAGGCCGAGCGGCGCTGGCAGGAGGCGGACCAGCAGTTCCGCCTCGCCATGCAGGCCGAGCCCTCCAATCCTGTGCCCGTCGCCCACCTGGCTCGCCTCGACCTCGCTCAGGGACAAAAGGCCCGGGCGGAGCAGACCCTCATCGATTCCAAAAAGAACTTCGCCAGCCAGCCGGAAGGCTATCGCATGCTGGCCGAGTTCCATGTTCTTACTCTCGACTTCGACAAAGCCCTGGCGGAATATGGCGCCCTGCTTAGTCAGCACCCCGACGACCTCATCGTAAAGAAGAACTACGTGCAGTTGCTCATCTCGCGCCAGCGTTTGGACGAGGCTTCACCACTCAACGACCAGATTCTGACGAAAAATCCCAAGGACATTGAGGGCCTGGTCGCCCAGGGACAGATCCTGAATCGCCGGGGACTCGCCAAAGACGCCATCCCGGTCATCGAGGCGGCCTTGAAGAATGAACCCAACAGCGCTGTCGCCCATTTCCAACTTGGCGAAGCCTTCCGCCAGGGCGGCAACTGGGGGCGAGCCGAGAGCGAATGGAACGAAGCCGCGCGCTTGGCTCCCGGCATGGTAGATGCCTACCGCGCACTGGCCTCCGCCGCTGCCCGCAAAAACGATAGCCAAGCCATTCGTAATCAGGCGGACAACATCATCAAGTATCACCCCTCCCTGCCCGACGGCTATGTCTTCCGCGCTTCTGCCCGCATCGCACAGCGCCAGTATCCGCAAGCGGAAGCCGATCTCCGCAAAGCCCTCTCCGTGGCCCCTCAAAACCCCTTCGTCCACAACGCCTTGGGCGGCCTTTGGGTGAAGCAGAAGAAATTCCGTGAAGCCCAACAGGCCTACGAACAGGCCTTCAAGCTCGATCCCTCCTCCGCCGAAGCCCTGCGTGGCTTGGTCACCGTGTTCCGGGAACAGAAGCAGCCCGAGAAGGCCTTTCAGCGCGTTCTCGCGGAGATTGAGCGTTCCCCCAATAACAGCGCGTTCCGTTCCGCTTTAGCCGGCCTCTACCGCGAATCCGGGGACTTGGAGAAAGCCGAGGCCGCGTTTGAAGCTGCGATCCAACTGGACGCCGGCAACCGAGATGCCATCCTCCTCCTGGGCCAGGTGCAGGGGGCGCGCGGATCCTTCGACAAAGCGGCTGCTACTTACCAGCGCGCGCTGACCGCCGACCCTCGCGATACCCGTTTCCTGGTGGCACTGGCCTCCGTAGAAGAAGCCAGGGGAGCCTGGCAGAAAGCCCAGCAGCTCTACCAGCAGGCACTGGCAGTTGAACCTGATCACCCCATGGCAGCCAACAACCTGGCTTTCTCACTGCTGGAACACGGCGGCAGCGTAGATCAAGCCCTTTCCCTCGCGCAGACGGCTCATAGCCACCTTCCCGACAATCCTGGAACAGCAGATACACTTGCCTGGGCTTTCTATCACAAGGGTGCCTACGCATCGGCAATTGATGTCCTCAAGGATGCCCTGAAGAAGAACCCCAATAACCCTACCTATCACTACCATTTGGGAATGGCGTACCGAAAAGCCGGAGATTCGAAACCAGCACGCGCGCACCTTCAGCGCGCCCTTCAGCTCGACCCCAATCATCTGCGTGCCACCGAAATCCGCAAGGCCTTGGGCGAAATGGCAGGCTCCTGAGCGCAGGTGTGCTTTCCCTTCCTTGGCCTTTCCATCCAAAGGGGATAGGGGGCTTGCGCTACAAGTGCAATCTCTTGCACTTCTTGCCTCGAACTGAAAATGAACATCTCCAGTAAACATCGCTTTTTCAATGACTTAGTTTTTCGTCCCAGTTTGGAAGGGCACTTGCAATACAAGTTGCGGGTACTTGTTCTCGTTTGACTAAAAGGGGGATTTCCCATGCTTCGCAGAATGGCAGTTTTGCTGCTTTTGGCCTTCCTGGTAGCGCCCACTGCTGCATTCGCTGACGAAATCGAATTCACCGGCATTGGCGGCACATGGTCGTGGGTTTGCGCTAATCCACCCGGAGATTGCAGCGACAACCCGCCCATCAACGTTACACTCAACGGCGCCGTCCTGGTGAATCTGAACAATGGGGGACCCGTGCTGATTGCCGGGTCAGCCATGACCATCACCACGGGAGCTTTTACCGGAGGAACCGGAAGTGCGGGCAATCCCTTCACTTTCGCTGCCGGCGGCAGTATCACGGTCTCCGGCTGTGGCGGAGACTGCTTCTCAGGCACCTTCACCGATGTGTCCTTAGTGGTTGATAGCGGGCTGGGCACCATCACGCTGGTTGGCAATTTCGTCGCCGGAACGATCGGCCCGAACGGGCTCGGCCTCCCCGAGGGGCCGGTTAATGGCTCGATTACAATCACTCTTTTTGGAGATGTTCTCAACTGCCTCGAATGCAGGGGCAACGCGGGCAGCGCAGACATGGCGCTAGTAACTACCCCTGTTCCTGAACCGGCGTCCCTGGCCCTGCTGGGCACCGGCTTGCTGGGTCTGGCCAGCCGCTTCCGTAAGAAGCTGTCTGCCTGAACCGTTCCCCAGGTCGAAGCGAGATCAAACCAGGAACGCCCGCCGCAAGGCGGGCGTTCTTTTTTGTTCACTTTGACCAAGCCCGGATCCCGGCCGGCGTCTGCAGCAGCCAGTCAGCCAAAGCCGGCGCGTCCAGGACGATCACCGCGCCTCTCGCTCCGCACGGACGGCGCGCGCAGCCGAGAGCGTCGCCGCGACGGGCTCGCGGCGATGCAGGCGCTCACGCAGTTCGCGGCAAGCGCGGGTGCCGACACAGACATGACGGTGACAGTCCACGCTGGAGATGTCACGGAGACGGTCGAGATCAACCCGTCGAACTTCGACGTGCTGCAACTCGTCGACGTCCCGGCCGGAGTCCCGGTGACCATCGAAGGCGTTGGCAGCGGACAGGCAGTCTACCAGGCCGTCTCGCGCTTCAACCTTCCCCAGGCCGAGGAGGAAGCGGGCATCTTCGACATCACCGTCGGCTACGACACCGCGAACGTCAGCGTCAACGACAAGGTCCGGCTGGACGTCGGGCTTACTTTCAACCCTACGGAGCCGGTTCAGGCCGGAATGATAGTGCTGGACGTCTCCGTGCCGACCGGCTTCGCGCCGGTGACCGAGACGCTGGATCAGCTCGCCGGGCAGAATCCGAAGATCAAGCGGTACGACGTCGCCGGGCGCAAGGTGATCCTCTACATCGAGGACATGGCCCCGGGCGAGTCGCTCAACTTCTCGTTCGACGTGATCGCCCAGTACCCGGTGCGAGCCAAGGGCGCGGTCTCGCAGGCTTACTCGTACTACACGCCGGAGTGGCGCGGGGAGACGATAAGCGAAGCGGTGACAGTGGAGTAGGGGCGTAGAATCCAGGTCGCTGGCGAACTGCGCGCCTACCGTGCAATGACTGAAGCGCGCCGCAACCGAACATCCGGCAACTGGTTGCTGCGCCCGCCCGCGTATCGTGTGCACTGAACTGCGGCCAAGCGCCCTCGTTTGACATCTCGCCTCCCTTCTCGGCACGATAGGCTCACCTTTCCGCGAACGTGAGGGGATCGCTCGTTTTGCTCTGTCCGTCCTGCAACCAAGAATCAAAGCCCGGCGCGCGCTTCTGCGAGAACTGCGGCGCGACGCTGGTCCGGAAATGCGCCGAGTGCGGCTCAGAACTTAGTGCGAGCGCGCGCTTCTGCGCCGGGTGTGGCGCCGCCGTCGGGGCATCGCCGGCCGCGCCGGCTCCCACGCCTCAGCCCTCTCCCGCGCTCCCATCCTCGTTCGCCTCGGGCCGGTACGCCGTCCAGCGGTTCCTGGGCGAAGGCGGGCGCAAGCGGGTGTACCTGGCGCACGACTCGAAGCTGGACCGCGACGTAGCG
>CAZZAQ010000106.1:0-9831 GCA_964652165.1 uncultured Bifidobacterium sp. | reverse complement strand
TTCACCCCGAACACCTGGCCGTTGGTGCTGTTGAACTCGCTCACCGCGCGGATGTCGCCCCGGTTCAGCACCGGAGAGACCGCCCGCAGGTGCCGCGCCTCCTCCTTCACCGCCACGTAATCCTGATAGGTGAGCTGGAAGGGCTTCATGGCCTGGAGGCTGCCCTCCACCGACGGGATGCGGCCGCCGAACATGAACATGATGTCTTCGCCGATGGTATCCATTTGCCGCTTATTGCCCGAGCGAAAGCCCTCGCCCAGCCCGATCAGCAACAGCAACGAGCCTACGCCCCAGGCAATTCCAAACATGGTCAGGAAGGAGCGCAGCTTGTGCGCCCACAGGGTCCTGAGGGTCTGGCGAAAAATGTCGAGGAACATGCGCATAATGATACCAATACTTACGTAGCCTTGAGGTGCTGGGTTCCGCGAAAAGCCTCGGGGAAGTCCACCCAGGTACAGGATTTAGACGCAGGAACGGGGGAAAGGTTTCCCCTTTCAGTCGGTGGCCTTCAGCAGGGGAATCCGGGGGCCAAGTGCCAATTGCCAAGTGCCAACTGCTTGGTGCTTGACGCCACCAGACTGAAGGCTGAATGCTGACGGCTGATGGCTGCTTCTTTCAACCGCGACCTCTTCCTCATCTACGCCGCCGCCTTCCTGCGGGCGCTCAGTGTGGGCCTCACGGGCGTGGTCCTGGGGCTCTACCTGGCGCGGGCAGGCTTCTCGGCCACCGCCATCGGGGTCGTGGTGGCCGCCGGACTGGCCGGCTCGGCGCTGGCCACCCTCTTGGCGGGCTTCCGCGCCGACCGCCTGGGTCGCCGGGGCACTCTGGTGGCACTGTCTCTGCTGGCGGCGCTCGGGGGCTTCACGCTTCCCCTGGCTGGTAGCTTTCCTGCCCTGCTCGGCCTGACCTTCCTGGGGATGGTGAACGGCATGGGGCGCGACCGCGGCGCCGCCTCCGCCCTCGAGCAGGCCATCATCCCGGAAGCTGTCCCCGGCGAGCGCCGCACCTGGGCGCTGGCCTGGTACAACATCGTGCTCGATGCTGGTCACGCCCTGGGCGCCCTGGCCGGGGCCCTGCCGTTGCTGCTGCGCGCGCAACTCGGCATGGACCTCCTCGCTTCCTACCACATCACCTTCGGCATTTATGGCGTCTTGGGACTGCTGTGCGCGCTGCTCTACGCCTTCCTCTCGCCCCAAATCGAAGTGACGCAGGCTCGTGTAGGGGCGGGGGTTCGTGTAGGGGCGGGCGCCTCGCCCGCCCGCGCTGATGTAGCGCCCCGACCTGTCGGGGCGCTCCTGGCAACACCCATCTCTCCCGAAGGCAAGCGCATCGTCACCCGCCTTTCCTCCTTGTTTTTCCTGGACGCCTTCGCCGGAGGCTTCCTCACCAACGCCCTGCTCGCCTACTGGTTCTTCACCCGCTTCGGAGTGGCGGAGGAGAGCCTGGCGCCGTTGTTCGCCGTCACCCGGCTGGCCAACGCGGCTTCGCACCTGGTGGCCGCCCGGCTGGCGCGGCGCTTCGGCCTGGTCAACACCATGGTGTTCACCCACATCCCTTCGAGCCTGCTGCTGATGGCCGTGCCCTTCGCGCCGTCGTTTGCCTGGGCGGTCGCGCTGTTCCTGGCCCGCGAGTCGCTGGTGGAGATGGACGTCCCCACCCGTCAGTCCTACGTGGTGGCCGTGGTGGCCCCCGCCGAGCGCACCTACGCCAGCAGTATGACCAGCGTGGTGCGCAACGCCGGCTGGGCCGCCGCACCCACCTTCGCCGGACTCTTCATGCAGCAGGTTTCCCTGGCCGCGCCGCTGATCGCCGCAGGAGCAATGAAGATCGTTTACGACCTGCTGCTCTACTCCGCGTTCCGGCACCTGAAACCGCCTGAGGAACGGAAAGATTGACTCACCACGAACGAACTGGTCGGGGCGAAGCGATCCGCGCTGGATTGTTACTTTTCCCAGGAAAATCTTCCTCGCTCGAAATCAAATGCAACGCGCTTCGGGCCGGCAATGCGGTCCGGCGGATCGCCTCGGCCGCCGGTTCCTCCCTTTCGCCCCCTTTGTTAGCGCGAGGCGTGAGGCTGTTTCTCAGGCGGAATGGGGGACTCGCGTTCCTTCTCCCGGAATTTCCTCGGGGCGTGGTCAGACTTCGCATTGGGCACCGGCTTCTGCGCCTTGGAACTGAGGTAGACCGATTTCGTTGGGGGCAGGAGCGACGGCTTCGTCGTGTACATCGCCTCATCAAAAACTGTCCCGGAATTGGCCTTCGCAACCGCGAACACGGAGAACGGTTTCCCGTTTACGTAGGACGCCGATAGGTAATCGCCCACCATCCGGCCGAGGCCAGTGTTCGGCAACCAGGCAAGGGACATGGGCCCGGCAAGGGTCTGCGCTGCGCTCCAGGTGTTGCCGCCGTCCTGCGAGGAGACAAACCCGACGTTCAGCGCGCAGTCCGAAAAAGTGCAGTTCGTCTGGGGATACCAGTAGTAGATCAGAGTGAGATGCGCAGTGCTGCCGCTGGTCGCTGGGTCAACCCCGAGGCCTGGGATGAAGTGGTCCACGGTACTCGTCACAGGATCAATGGGAATGCGGGCAGGTGAAGTCCAGGAGATTCCGTCTGTGGTCGTGCTTATCACCAGGTCATTCGAGGAACAACCGGATCGGAAGCGACAATCCGGCCACACTACAAAAACCTTGCCAGCGCTATCTTGGTCGGCGGTAAGCCCCCCGCTGCGGAGGCCGCCAGCCTCGACGTGACTTATGAGCGTGGAGATGGTCACCGGGTCGTTCCAGGTTGCGCCGCCATCGCTGGAGGTGAGTGCGAGCACATTGGTGCCGGTCCAACTCACGAGTGGCATGATTACGTTACCGTTCGGCTGCACCACGGACTGGTACCCACCGCCGAGCCCTGAATTGGGCGTGTGCAACTCCGCTCCCCAGCTGAGGCCGCCATCCGTCGAAATGCTCACCGCCAGGATGCCCGTGTTGATATCTTCCCACTGCACGTAGCAGTGTCCAAAAAACGGACTGGTGACGCCGTTATCGCAGACAACCCAGCTCTTGTCGGCTTCCGGTCCGGTACTGACGGTCACCGGAAAATTCCAACTGATGCCGTCGGGGGACCGGCTCACTGCAACTCCGCTCAGGCCTCCGGGATCGAAAATCGTGAGCACAGCGATGATCCAAACATTGTGCGCGGCGTCGTAAGCCACCGAGGGATCGCTGGCAGCGTTAGCCGCGCCACTCCCCTGAAAGATGGTGATGCCTGGAAGGAATCCGCTTTCCCAGGTGGCTCCGCCATCCGTTGAGGTGGCGAAGCCAATATCCGCAGCGCCGCCGCCTTGCGCCCTACGGCCGACCTGGAATGCGCTCACGATGGTCGAGCCAAAGGCGAAAGTATCAGCCTCTACCTCGGTGGCATGCTGGCTGGTGTTGTTGGTGAACGTGTCGGTACTCAATCGGACAAGCGAGAATGGTGGCGGCGGTGGTGGCGCTGTTGTTGTGTGCTCGGAATTGCCAGAACCACAGCCTGAAAAGCACAGGAGAGCGCATCCCAGGACCAGCACGGCGGGAAGAAGAGTCGGCGAAGAGTTACTCCTCATCGGTCTCCTCTCGTCCGGTCTTACCGGTTGGTTGTTCTTGCTGTTCATGCTTGGCGCAAATCCGGCCTTTCACGGTTGAACCCTCTGAATCCTTCACTTTTCCCACCGCCTCACTGAACCTTGAGCGTGACCATTGTGGAATGCTGTGTGGACCCCGACGTTCCCGTGACTGTAACGGTGTAAGTCTGGGATGGAGGAGGGTCGCTGATGCTATTGCTAGTTCCTCCGCCACAACTCGTCTGAAGGATCAATCCGACGAGTATGATCCCGCTGGCCAGGAAGTTCAGCAGCCTTCTTCTCCTTGCACCGCCGCAACCGAGCCCGGCCCCCATCAAGGCAAAGCCTGCCACTGGCAGCCATAGGAACTTGGGTGGGCGCGAATCTCGAAGCGGTAATGGTGGCACACGCGAAGCTGTGGCCGTGCCTGTGTTGATGGTCAGCGTCGCGGTTGCGGTCCCGTTGGGGGGCGGAGTTACCGAGCCCGGGTTGATTGAGCACGTGGGCGAACCGGCTTGCGCCGGCTGCACCGAGCACGCCAGCGCAACCGGGTTGTCGAACCCATTCAGCAAGCTCACCGTCACCGTGGACCTGGCAGCCTGGCCGCGGCTGATGGTCTGCGGTGTCGGGGCCAAGGCCGAGATCGAGAACTCGGTACCAGTGTGGATCAACACACTGATGCTGTTGTTGCTCGGGAGTTCCACGGCCACCAAGTCTGGGGCCTTGTCGCCGTTGAAGTCCGCCGCCAGACGCAGGTCAGTTCCAAAGCCGGTACCTAGGCTGATTGGCGACTGAAACATCCCGTCACCATTGCCCAGGAAAACGAACAGACCAGCTTCTTCGGTGCTCGAGGACTGGGCTGCCATCAGCCCCACATCAGGTTTTTGATCCCCATCAAAATCCGCAGCTACCGGTGTGCGAACGCTGCTGAGCTCGGTTACCAAAGCATCGGTATGCACTTCAAAAGTGCCGTCGCCGTTGCCGATCAGCAGGTCTTCCCTTTCGAATGGGGGGCCGAAAAGAGACAAAAGACAGTGCACCCGCCGGATTAGATCCGGCTTGGCATCGAGGTTCAAGTCGGCCGCCGTGATGTACTCCGTCGAGTTACACCCGAACAAGCCGGCGGGGCCGTTCGTGTACTTCGCTGCGAGCTGAAAGGTGCCGTCACCATTGCTCCGCAGGATGTACGTACTGGCGGCCACCAATGGGGAGACGCTGGCGCCGTGCGCCACGGCCAAGTCTGCCTTGCCGTCCAAGTCGAAGTCCGCCACGGCTAGCGCGGAGCGAAGTCCCGTTTCCCAATCCACACGTGGCTGGAAAGTCCCGTCGCCGTTGCCTAAGAGCACGCTCACCTTGCCGCTGTTCGCCACGACGAAGTCCAGGCGCCCGTCTGCGTTGAAGTCACCTACCCCCACCGTGCTAGGCGAGCCCAGTACCGCATAATCCGCGTGTGCCTGGAATGTTCCGTCGCCATTGCCCAGCAGCACGCTGACATTGGCGCTGTTCGCGTTCGACACCACCAGGTCCAGTCGCTCGTCTCCGTTGAAGTCCGCCGCCGCGATGGATGCGGGATTCTTGCCGGCGGAGAGGTTGGTTGCCGGCTGGAGAGTCCCGTCGCCCTTGCCCAGCAAAATGCTCACACTCCCATCGTCGCCAGCATCAGAGTTGCCGCTGTTCGCAACCGCCAAGTCTCGGTTGCCGTCCCCGTTGAAGTCACCCGCGGCCACAGCTACAGGGTTTGTGCCCACAGGATAGTTCTGGGCTGGTTTGAATCCGATGGTGGCGCCGATGGCCGGACGGCTTAGTGGGAACAGTATGAGTAAGGTTGCGGCCAAGAATCTGCTTTTCACGGACATGGTGAAACTCCTTTTCCGGGCGGTGTTCCCGCCCTGCTCTAGCCGTTGTCCTTGTTGTCCTTCACGAACGGCCAGCTAACATCATCAAAGGCAGCGCTCTCAGCTCGTCTCCGACGTTTCTTTTTCTCCTACAGCTTCTGAAACGAGTAAACGCTGATGAATGTGTCGGGATCGGTGTTAATGAACAGCAGTTTCCCCGGCCCCAAAACTACAAGGTCGAAGGTGAAGGTATCGCCAGCGTCCGTCTGGACGACGGCCGTGCCCGAACAGTCCGCCCCCACGCTGTAGGTTCCCGTAAACGTCCCGCGGAAGACTCCGCCGGCAGCAGTCGTGGTGGCGAAGGTGAACGTCCCGGAGAGGATTTGCCCGTTGCCGTCAAATGTGCTCAGGCCCGTTTGTGCAAATGGGACAAAACCCGCGGGGCTGATATTCGCGGGTACCTCGGTGAAGCCCTGGCTGGAATAGCCATAAGTTCCCTTCAGGGAGACGTTGGAGCAGGCAGCGTGAAGATTAGGCGCCACCGCCAGAAAGAACAGGGTCAAAGCTGCGAAGATTCTCTTGCTGATCATGGTAGAACTCCTTTTGCCGGTCGCTTCACGGTTGCAACCCTTATGCACGCAGTAGCAAGAGACTGTCCATACCGGGCGACTCTCCTGTGTCTCTCCTGATCCTCTCTGCTCCCGCGGCTGGCGTGGTAAACTCCGCGTCCTGATGTGGGGTGCCGGCCTCGATGGAAGATATCCGCCCATCTCGAGGACACATTCGCTTCAGTGACTTCGAAGTGGATGTTCGCGCCGGAGAACTGCGAAAGCAGGGCGTGAGGGTTAAGCTGCAAGACCAGCCCTTCCAGATTCTCCAAATCCTTCTCCAGCATCCGAGTGAGATCGTCACCCGGGAACAACTGCGGCAAAAGATCTGGCCCGCCGATACCTTCGTGGATTTCGACCACGGCCTCTACAACGCCATCAAACGGCTGCGCGAAGCGTTGGGTGATTCCGCCGAGAAGCCCCGCTTCATCGAAACTCTGTCCCGCCGGGGCTATCGTTTCATCGGGAACATCGAAGCCAGGCCGGGACGCATCCAGGCGCTCGCGGTACTGCCGCTGGAAAACCTTTCGCGCGACCCGGAACAAGAATACTTCGCCGATGGGATGACCGAGGCCCTGATTAACAGCCTGGCCAAGATTGGCGACCTGCGTGTGATTTCGCGCACGTCCGCCATGCAGTACAAGGGGGTCCGCAAACCTTTGCGCGAGATTGCGCGGGAGCTGGAAGTGGACGCAATCGTGGAAGGCACAGTGCTCCGCTCCGGGCATCGCGTGCGCATCACCGCGCAGCTCCTCGAGGCGTCCAGGGAGACTCACCTGTGGGCCGAAAGCTACGAACGCGATCTGCGCCACGTGCTCGCCCTACAGTCAGAAGTGGCGCGCGCCATCGCCGAGCAAGTCCAGGTCAAGCTGACACCGCAGGAACAGGCACAGTTCGCGCAAGTGCAGCCCGTCGACCCGGAAGCCTACGAAGCCTATCTGAAGGGCCGCTACTACTGGAACAAGCGCAGCGGTGACGCTCTCACGAAAGGCGCGGAGTGCTTCCAGCAAGCGATTGCCAAAGACCCGACATACGCGGCTGCCTATGCCGGTCTGGCGGACTGCGCGAGTAGCGCTGGCTGGTTTGGTTTTCTCTCCCCGGACGAGGGTTGTGGCAAAGGGAAGGCGCTGGCCCTCAAAGCGCTCGAAATAGATCCTGGCCTGGCGGAAGCCCACGCCTCGCTCGCTTGGGCTACCGTTCATTATGACTACGATTTCCTGGCTGCGGAAAGAGAATACAAGCGATCCCTTGAACTCAACCCGCGCTACGCGACCGCGCATCAGTGGTTCGGCATATTCTTGGCAGCGGTGGGACGCTTCGAGGAGGCCATCTCAGAGCTCAAACAAGCCGTTCGCCTGGATCCGGTCTCGCTCATGAGCACCGGGTCTTTAGCCTGGGTTTATTTGTGTGCGCGCCGATACGACCAGGAGATTGAGGAGTGCAAGAAGACCCTCGACCTGGACCGCAACTTTTATCATGTGCGCTGGGGACTTGGGATGGGCTACCTGCAGAAAGCGATGTGTGAGCAAGCCATCGTCGAGATGCGGGAGGCGGTCAAGCTCTCGCAGGACGCTCCGCTGGTCGTCGGCATGCTCGGAGAGGCCTATGCGGCGGCTGGGCACCGCGACGAAGCGCAGAAGGTCTTGGAGCAGTTGAAAGAGCTCTCCAAGCAGAGATATGTGACGCCGTACATCGTGGGCCGAATTTACGCAGCCCTGAACCAAGTAGATGAAGCCCTTCGCTGGCTGGAAACTGCCTACCGCGAGCACGCGGCCTGGATGGTATGGCTCAAAGTCGATGCTCGGCTCGATGGCCTGCGCTCTGATCCGCGCTTCCAGGATCTGCTGCGCCGCATGAATTTCCCGGAAGCTTCCTAAGGAGGGTGAGGCCATGTCCGGCGAGTTTCAAGTCGGTTCCTGTCTGGTTCAGCCCAGCCTGAACAACATCGTCCGCAACGGCTTGAGCATCCACCTCGAACCCAAGGTGATGGAGGTTCTGGTGTGCCTTGCCGAGCATTTCGGGGAAGTGGTTTCCAAGGAGCAATTGATCCGAGCGGTGTGGGCGGACACGTTTGTGACCGATGACGTGCTCACGCGCTCGATTTCCGAGCTGCGCCGGGCGATGGAGGACGATGCCAAGGAACCCCAGGTCATTCAGACCATCCCCAAACGGGGCTACCGGCTGGTGGCTGCGGTCGAACGGGTTCGTGTCAGGACAACAGGCGTTCACTCGCTGGCTGTGCTGCCCCTGGAGAACCTGTCGGGAGACCCGGAGCAGGAGTATTTCGCGGAAGGAATGACGGAGGCGCTGATCAACACCCTGGCCAAGATCGGCGAGTTGCGTGTGATCTCGCGCACCTCCGCGATGCAGTACAAGGGCGTCCACAAACCTCTGTGCGAGATTGCACGGGAATTAGGGGTGGACGTGATCGTGGAAGGGACAGTACTCCGCTCGGGGGATCGCGTGCGCATCACCGCGCAGCTCCTCGACGCGTCCTCGGATACGCACCTGTGGGCCGAAAGTTACGAGCGCGATCTGCGCCACGTGCTCGCTCTACAGTCAGAAGTGGCGCGCGCCATCGCCGAGCAAGTCCAGGTCAAGCTGACACCGCAGGAACAGGCACAGTTCGCGCAAGTGCAGCCCGTCGACCCGGAAGCCTACGAAGCCTATCTGAAGGGCCGCTACTACTGGAACAAGCGCAGCGGTGACGCTCTCACGAAAGGCGCGGAGTGCTTCCAGCAAGCGATTGCCAAAGACCCGACATACGCGGCTGCCTATGCCGGTCTGGCGGACTGCGCGAGTAGCGCTGGCTGGTTTGGTTTTCTCTCCCCGGACGAGGGTTGTGGCAAAGGGAAGGCGCTGGCCCTCAAAGCGCTCGAAATAGATCCTGGCCTGGCGGAAGCCCACGCCTCGCTCGCTTGGGCTACCGTTCATTATGACTACGATTTCCTGGCTGCGGAAAGAGAATACAAGCGATCCCTTGAACTCAACCCGCGCTACGCGACCGCGCATCAGTGGTTCGGCATATTCTTGGCAGCGGTGGGACGCTTCGAGGAGGCCATCTCAGAGCTCAAACAAGCCGTTCGCCTGGATCCGGTCTCGCTCATGAGCACCGGGTCTTTAGCCTGGGTTTATTTGTGTGCGCGCCGATACGACCAGGAGATTGAGGAGTGCAAGAAGACCCTCGACCTGGACCGCAACTTTTATCATGTGCGCTGGGGACTTGGGATGGGCTACCTGCAGAAAGCGATGTGTGAGCAAGCCATCGTCGAGATGCGGGAGGCGGTCAAGCTCTCGCAGGACGCTCCGCTGGTCGTCGGCATGCTCGGAGAGGCCTATGCGGCGGCTGGGCACCGCGACGAAGCGCAGAAGGTCTTGGAGCAGTTGAAAGAGCTCTCCAAGCAGAGATATGTGACGCCGTACATCGTGGGCCGAATTTACGCAGCCCTGAACCAAGTAGATGAAGCCCTTCGCTGGCTGGAAACTGCCTACCGCGAGCACGCGGCCTGGATGGTATGGCTCAAAGTCGATGCTCGGCTCGATGGCCTGCGCTCTGATCCGCGCTTCCAGGATCTGCTGCGCCGCATGAATTTCCCGGAAGCTTCCTAAGGAGGGTGAGGCCATGTCCGGCGAGTTTCAAGTCGGTTCCTGTCTGGTTCAGCCCAGCCTGAACAACATCGTCCGCAACGGCTTGAGCATCCACCTCGAACCCAAGGTGATGGAGGTTCTGGTGTGCCTTGCCGAGCATTTCGGGGAAGTGGTTTCCAAGGAGCAATTGATCCGAGCGGTGTGGGCG
>CAZZAQ010000105.1:4155-9839 GCA_964652165.1 uncultured Bifidobacterium sp. | reverse complement strand
GCCGGCCTCGGCATCACGGATGGCTTTCATGGCCTTGGGATTGGCCATGATCTCCATCGTTTCGAGCACGGCCTCCCAGCGGTCCCGCGATACAATGTAGGCGAACGCCACGTCGTCCTTGCAGATGGCGATCGTGTCCCCGGCGGCGACTTTCTTGAGCAGACTCGGGAGCTGGGCGCGGGCTTTGCTGACGCTGACGGCGGTTTTCATTTTGGGTCCGGGGCTTCGCGCAACGCGGCAGGCTCCCGCGGCTGCTCCGCCTCTCGCAGGGACATGAACTGATCCATTTGTTCCTGGAGTTGGCGGATCTGTTCCAAGGGTCCTTCGCAAAAGAGAACGAACATTCGCGGGTTCTGTGGCAGGATGTCCTTTTGGTAAGACTCCAGCACTCGCTGCATCCGCCCCATTTGTTCAATGGCTTGAACAAATTGGTCAATGTTCGTGATCATAACGCGAGCCTCAGGATTCCTTTCCTGCGGTCCGGCTGATTCCGAACCTGTTGAAAGAAGTCCACGAACTGAGTGTAAGCCGCGGAGTCTGGCCGGGCAAATACAACATCGAAGCTCCGCTGCCGGCGGATGAGTTGAGAGCAGACAAGCTTGTACTGACTGGGAAGCAGGTCGGCATCGAAATCGTGGTTGGCGCTGAACACGAGCAGCAAGTCGATGTCGTTCGGGGCGGGCTTGTCGGTGACGAAACTCCCATCAATGAGCACCGCCGAAAAAATGGCTGCGATCCTGACTTCCTCAATGAATTCGGCAAGTGCGGCACACAGTTTCGGCCTTCTGTCAGTTGCACGAAAGGCGCCGAAGCGGGATCGATTCTCATCGAACGTGCAATCGTGGACGCCCGGCGGCAGGAAGCCGTCTTCGTTGAGCGCCGGGATGGGCATGAGCAATGCATGGCCGCACGACGCGGATTACACGTCCAGGTTGCGCACGTTCAGCGCGTTGTCCTCGATGAACTGGCGGCGCGGCTCGACTTCGTCACCCATCAGGCGCGTGAACATCTCCTCCGCCTCGACGGCGTCGGTGAGGTCGATGCGCAGCAGCTTGCGCTTGGCCGGGTTCATCGTGGTCTCGAACAGTTCCTTCGCGTCCATTTCGCCCAGTCCCTTGAATCGCGTGAGCTGGATGCCCCGCTTCCCGACGGCTTTCACGCCGCTGAGAATGTCCGCGATGGAAAAGAGCGGCGTGACGACGGCCTTGTCCCCCTCGCCCTCGATCAGCTCGAAGAGAGGCTGGTCCTGAGCCGCGTAGTGATCGACGCTGAGGCCCTTGCGGGAAAGTTTTGTGATGAGTTCGGCCACGGCCTTGCTCTCGTGGTGCAGGTCGGCGGCGGTGGCGCGGCGCGTTGGGCCGTCCCTTCGGCGCTCGGACTCCGTGTCGGCGCTGAACAGGCTGGCGTTGGCCGCCTTAAATTCGTCGAACTGGTCATTGGTGATGAAGTAGTGGACGGTTTCGTGATTGCCCTCGCGGACCTTGACGAGGTGGGCGGGAAACTCGCGCTCGCCGTTGCGCTTCTCGACGTAGTCCGCAAAGTCGCCGCCCTGCCTGCGGATGTAGGTGGCGTGCTTGTCGAGCGATTCGAGGAGTTCGAGAATCTCCTCGAGCTGCTTCTGCGAAAACTCGCGGCCGTCGGCCAGGTTCTTCAAGCGCACTTCCTCGCTGCCAATCTGGATGAGGATTCGGTTGAGCTGGAGGTCGTCATCGACGTACTCGGTGCGCTTCTTGCGTGTGATCGAGTAAAGCGGCGGCTGGGCGATATAGACGAAGCCCTGCTTCACGAGCTGCGTCATCTGCCGGTAGAAAAACGTGAGCAGCAGCGTGCGGATGTGCGAGCCGTCCACGTCGGCATCGGTCATGATGATGATTTTGTGGTAGCGGAGTCTCGAAATATTGAAGGCCCCCTCGTCTTTCTCGTCTTCGCCTTTACCGATTCCGGTGCCGATGGCTGTTATCATCGTTCGGATTTCGTTGTTCTGAAGCACCTTTTCTATGCGCGCTTTCTCCACGTTGATGAGTTTGCCGCGAATGGGAAGAATCGCCTGGAATTTCCGATCTCGGCCCTGCTTGGCCGAGCCGCCGGCAGAGTCGCCCTCGACGATATAAAGCTCCGTGTTCGCCGGGTCGCGGTCCGAGCAATCAGCCAGCTTGCCGGGCAAGCCGCCGCCGGTGAGCGCGCTCTTGCGCACAGCTTCACGGGCCTTGCGGGCGGCCTCGCGGGCGCGGGCGGCGTTGAGGCCCTTGTCAACAATCCGCTTGCCGATGCCCGGGTTCGAGTCGAAGTAACACATCAGGCCGTCGTAGGTGACCGAACTGACGATGCCTTCGACTTCCGGCGACAGGAGCTTTTCCTTCGGCTGATTGTTGAACTTGGGGTCGGGATGCTTGATCGAGATGACCGCCACGAGGCCTTCGAGCAAGTCGTCGCCCGAGACCGTCGGATCCTTCTCCTTGAGAAGGTTGTTTTGCTTCGCGTATTGGTTGACCGAACGGGTGAGCGCGGTCCGGAATCCGGCCTGGTGCGCGCCGCCGTCGGGATTGTTAATCGTGTTGGTGTAGCAGAGGACCTGCGCGGTGTAGCTGTCGTTGTACTGGAGGACGACATCGACGTGGATGTCGGCCTTGCGGGTCTGGCCGTCCTGGCCGTATTCGTGCGGGCGCTTGCCGGCAAAGGCGATGGGTTTGGGATGCAGCACCTGCTTGCCTTTGCTGAGCTGCTTCACGAACTCCTCGACGCCGTCCCGATAGAAATACGATTCCTGCTTCGCCTCGGCCACGCGCTCGTCGAGAAAAGTGAGTTCCAGTCCAGAGTTCAGGAACGCCAACTCGCGCAGGCGCTGAGTAATGCGGTCGGGCTTGAACTCGGTCGTCTCTTTGAAGATTTCCGGGTCGGGTTTGAACGTGACCAGCGTGCCGGTGCCGTGGGCCTTGCCGATGACCTCGAGTTTCTTGATGGTCTTGCCGCGCTCGAACTCCATGTGATGCACCAGGCCATCCCGAGACACGTCCACCTCGAACCACTCGCTGACGGCGTTGACGCACTTGGCGCCGACACCATGCGTGCCGCCCGAATACGTGTAGCCGCCCTGGCCGTACTTGCCCCCGGAATGGAGTGTTGTCAGCACCAACTCGACGCCGGGAATCTTGTACTCCGGATGCAAATCCACAGGAATGCCCCGGCCGTTGTCTCGCACCGAGATCGAGCCATCGACATGAATCGTGACCTCGATCTTGTCGCAGCAGCCCGCGAGGAATTCGTCCACCGAATTGTCGAGCACCTCGGACACGCAGTGATGCATCGCCCGCTCGTCCGTGCCGCCGATGTACATCCCCGGCTTCTTCCGGACCGCTTCAAGGCCTTCGAGCTTTCCGAGCATGGAAGCGTCGTAACTCGAGGCAGAGTCAGGTGTCGCAGACATTCGATTTGATTCCAGAACCAGGCTCGCGGTCGCCATAAAAAAGTCGCACGGCGCGGGCATTTTGCGCCCGAAATTCGTCTCCGAAATAGTAGAAAAAACGGGTCGCGGACACAACTCTTATTTCTGGCTGCTGCTGCTTGAAACACAACGGCTTGTAGGCTGTGATACTAAGAAGCCCAACGGATTGTTGCCGTCTCAGTAAGCCACAGAACACTTCTGCAAATCCAGAGCCTGATCTCGCGTTGAATGGCGCTGGCAATTCTTCGAGTCATTCCTTGAGAGGCTTGAGCGTGACGCGCCGCAGGTCCATCACGGCGACGCCGGGCTTGGTTTTCGGTTTCACGGTGAGCGTGTGGGGGCCTGTCGTAGTGAGCGCCAGGGAGCCGATGGTGCGCGGGACAAAGTTCTGAAAGTGTCCCGTGTCCTCGACGACGAACGAGAGTTTCGCCGCGCCGACGCTGACTTCGACCTCCGCGCCGCCGCTCCCTTTGCCGCAGCCTTGAAGGACTTCGATGGAGAACCTGCCCGGCTTCGCAAGGGTGAATTCCCAACTCACCCAATCGTCCTTCTTCGTCCAGTAGCCGACGGTGTTCTTGTGCGCGGGCGACTCGTAGCGGACGGTCGCGCCGTGGAGGGTGGCTTCGTGCGCCGGGAGGAGGACGGTGCCGTCGGCGGATTGCGGGATGGGCACCGGATCGTAGGCGGCGTTCGTGGTCATCATGTCCGCGTGGAGGCGGCGGCGCCAATCGGCGAGTTTCCTGGCGAGGTCATTGGCGCGCTGCGGCTGCGCGTTGGCGAGGTTGTTCGTTTCTCCGGGATCGTCGGCGAGGTTGTAGAGTTCAAGGTAGCCGCTCTCGTAAAACTCGATGAGCTTGAAGTCGCCATCGCGAATCGCGCCGCCGGGCTTGCCGCCCTGGTTGGAGTAATGTGGGTAGTGCCAGCAGATGGGGTCACGCACGAGCGGGCCGGAGCGCTTCAGGAGGCACACCAACGACACGCCGTCGGTGCCGGGATCGCCTGGTAATTTGACGCCAGCCAAACTGAGCAGGGTCGGATAAAGGTCACAACTCGAGATAGGCGCCGGTTCGGTAGTCGCGCCGGGAACGACCCCAGGCCAGCGCGCGATGAGCGGCACGCGAATCCCGCCTTCGTACAGATGGCCTTTGCCCGCGCGGAGCGGAAGGTTTGAAGTGGCTGGTGTGTTCGGTCACTCGCGCACGGAGAGACCGCCGTTGTCGGAAGTGAACAAGACCAGTGTGTTTGTCGTGAGGTCCAGTTCCTGGAGCTTGCGCAGGATGCGGCCGACGCTGTCGTCGATGCTCTCCAGCATCGCGGCGTAGAGGGCGTTGGTGTGTGTCGCTCCCGGTTTCATGGCGGCACGATACTTGGCGACGAGATTGCTCTTTGCGGCCAACGGGATGTGCGGCGCGAAATGCGCCAGATAGAGGAAGAAGGGTTTCTCGCGACTGCTTTCAATGAACTTCTCCGCTTCAGTGGTCAGGCGGTCGGTGAGGTATTCGCCAGTCGGGGCTTGCTCGAGTCCGGGCATCGCCTTGTCGCCCTGGCCGAAAGGCGCGAAGTAGCTGGCGGGCGAGCCACGATGATCGCCGGCGATGCTCAGATCGAAGCCGTGGTCCTGCGGGAGCGAACCTTTTCCTCCAAGATGCCACTTGCCGACGGACGCGGTGGCGTAGCCGGCGGACTTGAGCGCCTCCGCCAAAGTGACCGCGCTGCCGGGAAGATTCGTTTCAAAGGCCGGCCGTCTCATTTTCTGGTCCTTGCGGTCGCCGCGACCGAGCAGCCAGTCGGTGAGGCGCAACCGCGCGGGATGTTGCCCCGTCATGAGGCAGGCGCGCGTCGGAGAGCAGACCGGTCCGGCCGCGTAGGCGTGAGTAAAGCGCATTCCCTCGCGCGCCAGCCGGTCGATGTTCGGCGTTTGGTAGAAGTCGCTGCCCTGGCAGCCCAGGTCGCGCCAGCCCAAATCGTCGGCAAGAATCAAGACGATGTTCGGCCGACGGGCGGCGGCCAGCGCCTGCCAGGCGAGACCGATGAAACAGAGCAGGAGTACGCCGACGCGGAAGGTACGAGAAAGCATAGAAGCATCGCGACTCTCCGTCAGCGTAGCTGCGACCGTGAGGTCGCAGGCTGAATTCTCAAGCGGGAACGAACATGGCGCCGCTGCCCAACCCTCTGCCCCCAGATACCGCGACCTCACGGTCGCAGCTACGCAAACTGATACAATCGCGGGCGATTCTGGCGG
>CAZZAQ010000105.1:0-4055 GCA_964652165.1 uncultured Bifidobacterium sp. | reverse complement strand
TCGACCGCCGCCGCGCCGCGTCCGAACGTCCTCTTCCTCTTCAGCGATGACCAGCGATTTGACACGATCCGCGCCCTGGGCAATGACGAAATCCAGACGCCAAGCCTCGACCGCCTCGTGCGGCGCGGCACGGCATTCACTCACGCATTCATCATGGGGAGCGGCCACGGCGCGGTGTGCATCCCCAGCCGCGCCATGCTGATGACGGGCCGCTCCCTCTTCCGAGCCACCACGGCCTACACCAACAACGTCATTCCGCCTGCGTTACCGACGTGGCCGCAGGTCTTTCGCGAGGCCGGTTACGACACTCTCGCAGTCGGCAAGTGGCACAACGACCGGGCTTCGTTCACGCGCTCGTTCAGCGGCGGCGGGCCGGTCTTCTTCGGCGGCATGAGCGATCACAATCGGATCGCGGTCCACGACTTCGACCCCTCCGGCCGCTACGCGAAGACCAACGAACGGGTCGCGCTCCAGGTTGACACGGAATTGTTCGCCGACACAGCCATTGGCCTTCTGCGCGGCCGCAAGCCGGGCGACAAGCCGTTTGTCCTCTACGTGCCGTTCACCACGCCACACGATCCGCGCACGCCGCCGGAGGAGTTCGCGAAGATTTATTCGCCGGAAACAGTACGCTTGCCGAAGAGTTTCCTGCCCGAGCACCTGTTCGACAACGGCGAACTGAAGGTGCGCGACGAGAAGCTCCTTCCGTGGCCGCGCACGCCGGAGGCCGTGCGCCGGGAAATTGCGCTGTACTACGGGATGATCTCGCACCTCGACGCGCAAATCGGACGCATTCTCGACGCGCTGGACGGGTCGAAATTCGCCACGAACACCATCGTCGTTTTTGCCGGCGACAACGGCCTGGCGGTCGGGCGGCACGGGCTGCTGGGAAAACAAAGCCTCTATGATCACAGCGTCCGCGTGCCGCTGGTGATCGCGGGTCCCGGCGTGCCGGCCGGCAAGCGAACCGACGCGCTCTGTTACCTGTTCGATCTCTTCCCGACCCTTTGCGAACTCTGCGGTGTCCCCGCGCCGGCGACCCTCGAAGGCAAAAGCCTCGTTCCGTTGCTCCGTGGCGAGTCGAAGCAGGTGCGCCCTGACATCTTCGGCGCCTACGGCGACGTGCAACGGATGGTGCGCGACACGCGTTGGAAACTGATTCATTACACGAAGATCGACCGCCGGCAGTTGTTCGACCTGGCCAGCGATCCGGATGAAGTCATCGACCTGTCCGCTCTACCTGCCCATGCCGAGCGTGTGGCCGAACTCAAGGCGCGCCTGGCTCGGCTCCAGCGGCAATTCGGTGACACGCTCGCCTCCCGCTGATACAACCCGCCCATGAAATCCCGACTGCCTGCCCTCGTCCTCCTGGCGGCGGTGTCCGCGCTGCCAGCCCGTGCGGCTGACGATTACACGCTCGGCCCCGACTCGTTTGCGCGCGAAGGGGTGCCGCGCGGCACGGTCACGAAGTTTACCAACTGGACCAGCAAAATCTTCACGAACACTGTCCGCGACTGGTGGATTTACGTTCCGGCACAATACAACTCGAATCAGCCCGCGTGTATGATGGTTTTCCAGGACGGTGGCGGCTACGTGGGCACGAACGGGGCCTGGCGCGTGCCGACCGTGTTCGACAACCTGATCGCCAAGGGCGACATGCCGGTAACCCTCGGCATCTTCATCAATCCCGGGGACCGCCCTTACGCGGCTGGCGAAGCGCCCCGCCGGCGCGCTGACGGCCGGCCCGCCTCCGCGTCCAACCGCAGCTTCGAGTACGATTCGCTCGGCGCGCTCTACTCGCGCTTTCTGCTGGAGGAAATCCTGCCCGAAGTCAGCAAGCGCTACCGGCTGACGGACGATCCTGAGGGTCGGGCAATTTGCGGGTCGAGCAGCGGGGGCATCTGCGCCTTTACAGTCGCGTGGGAGCGACCCGATCAGTTTCGCAAAGTCCTGAGCACCATCGGCAGCTTCACGAACATCCGCGGCGGGCACGTCTATCCGGCGCTCATCCGCAAAACCGAACTCAAGCCCATTCGCGTCTTCCTCCAGGACGGCTCGGGTGATCTGGACAACGCCCACGGCAACTGGCCTTTGGCCAACCAGCAGATGGCCGCGGCGCTCAAGTTCATGGACTACGACTACCGCTTCGAGTTCGGCGACGGCGGCCATACGCCGAAACACGGTGCCTCGCTGCTGCCCGAGGCGTTGCGCTGGCTGTGGCGCGGATATAAGGCCCATTAGCCCGGATACTTCATACGCGCCGTAGCCGCCGACGTGAGGAGGCGGATGGAGCCAACGGGGATACGAGTCCGCCTCCTCACATCGGCGGCTACGGGCTGTGGGCGTTTCATGTGAGCGATGGAATATCTGAGTTAGCTCGACGAGCGTTTCATCAGCATGGGAGTTCACGCCGCCGGCAGCGAAATGACGCAGTCTTGGGAGAGCACACTTCTCGAAGTGTGCTCCGTTGGCCATTTCTCGCGTCCAGCAACGAAATCCCCGCATCCTCCGGCCACCAGTGGTGTTCAACTCCCCGGTTCAAGCCCGTTGCGTTCCGGCCGATTGCCGGTTAGGCTCAGGCTGAACGCACAGTTCATTTGCCGCGAATGAAGACCGTCATTGCAGTCCTCCTGGCCGCCGTTCTCGGGTTTGGAGCCGGCTACTTCTACAAGTATCGCAAGACCGTCGAAAAGGCCGCTTCCGCCGGCGCCGACGAATCCAGTTGGGCTGCCGAGAAAGCCGCGCTCGAGCAACAACTCGCCGAGGCGCGGCGCCGTTCCCCCGATGTCCGCACGGTGACCCGCACCGTCAACACGACCGTCACCAATCGGCTCTCCGCCGAGGAGATTCTCGCCCGCCTTGCCCGGCTCAATCCCGAAACGAGCGACGAGTCCCGCAACCACATCCTCCGCCAGGTCGTGTACAACCTGCAACTCCTCGCTTCCCTCGGCGACGAGGCGCTCCCGGTCATCCACGCTTTTCTGAAGCAGAATCAGGATATGGATTACTCGGTCGACGTGCTCAACGCCGCGGGCGAACGCGTCGGCCGCGCTGGAGCCGCCTCGTGGGCCTCGCGCAATATCGCGCTCACCGATTTCCTGGTGCCGCCTTCGCTGCGCCTGGGGCTGATCGACGTGCTCGATCAGATTGGCGGCGAGTCCGCCCAGGGCATCCTGGCGGAAGTGCTCGACACCACCGGCCGGGGCGTGGAGGTGGCCCACATCGCCCGCGTGCTGCAGCGCGAAGCACCCGGCAAATATCGCGACAACGCCCTCAAGGCCGCGAAGGAACTCCTCGCCAACCCTCCTCCGATCAATCAGCCCAACCGCATCGACGACAACGCCCGCGCTTATCTCTACCAGGTGCTCGCCATGCACAACGACACTTCGTTCGCGCAGACGGCCCAGACATTGCTCGTCACGACCAACGGCCTGCTGGACAAGCAGGCGTTGAACTACCTGAGCAGCACGCTCAAGGAGCAGGCCGTGCCCGCGCTCTACGCCGCCTTCAAGGATCCGAGGCTGACTGACCCCGCCGCCCGCTCCAGCCTGATGAACGCCGTGCTCAACTTCGCCGGCCCCAGCGCGCAGGCCAACCAGCTCTTCACGGAGGTCACCATCACCGAGGACATTCCTTCCGGCGTCCGCGTCTTCACCATCAAGGGATTGGCGGGCGCGCCGGGCGCGGAGCGGCCGGCCGATCCGAACGTGCTCCAAACCCGAATCAACCTGCTGGCCGACTTGCGCGGACGCTCCACTGACGAGCGCATCCTCCGCGCCATCGACGACACGCGCTCCGCCCTCGAACAAATGCTGGCCACGGCGAAGGCGCGCAATTAGCGCGTGGAAGCGTTAAAGCGTGGAAGCGCTAAATCGGTTGCGGAGGAACTAGCCTGGACAATTCATACCTTCCCTGCTGCCCTCGAGGCCACGTCTCATTAGCACCCCGCTTCAGCGGGGTGTTCGGGTGGGGCGAGACGAGAAACCGTTTCACCCGGATATTTCACACCCGACGTAGCCGCCGACGTGAGTAGGCGGATGGACCAAACCGGGGAA
>CAZZAQ010000104.1:0-9855 GCA_964652165.1 uncultured Bifidobacterium sp. | reverse complement strand
TGCGTGTTGCGTGTTGCGTGTTGCGTGTTGCGTGTTGCGTGTTGCGTGTTGCGTGATGCGTGTTGCGTGTTGCGTGGGTGGCGTGAAATTGGCAAATCGGCAATTGGCAATCGGCAATTTCACAAGAGGGGTTGGCCGTTGGCTTCACGCCAGGCTTTGTAGAGTTGGGGACATTCATCGATCGCCGCGTCGATGGCCCGGGAGCGGTCGCCTTTGAGTTGGCCGGCCTTGGCCTTGACGAGCGCAGCGAATTGCATCGCCGGTTCGGTGTGGCCGATGGTTGAGCGGCCCGCGGCGGATCCGGAGACGAGGCTTTGCAGAGCGGGGTTCACCGGCATCCTGGCCAGGATGACTTTGCCGGCGTCGGGATTGGCAGCGAAGACATCGACCAGGTGCTTGAAGAGGGCCTGGTCCTGGGGCGGGAATTTCCCTTCGGCGGCGGCAGCGGTCACGGCCCGCTCGGCTTGCGCCCTGGAGGCGACCTTGTTGGCTTCGGTAGCTGTGGCGAGATGTTGCTCCAACTCGAGGATCCTCGGGTCGGACGCCGGGTCGCCGGGCTTGGCCTGCGCAGGTATGGTGGCTTCGGCCAACTTGGCTTGAATCGCCTTGAGATCGTTGCCCTGGACGGCAACGGTGGCGGTGAGTTGGGTGAGAGCGGTGGTGAGTTCGGATAGGCTGAGTTGGGATGGGTCCATAGGTGAGGCGGATTGCGAATTGTGGGTTGAAGACGGATCGGTCGGATCCGACGGATCGGACGGATAGGATGAGGACTGCGGAGAGTCGGCGGCGGCGCGGGACCAGATGGGCTGGATTTTGCGGAACGCCGCCCGGTTGACGAGTCCGCCCATGTTGATGCCCACGCCGATGACGTTCTTGTCGTCGTCGGTCAGGAACTGGGGGCTGAACCGGCGGAAAGTCCGGCGCTGGATGGCATCGGCGCCGGCGCCGGTCCATTGGAGCCTGGCGCGGATGCCGCCCTGCCTGGGATCGTCGCCAGCCCAATACATCTGCAGGGGGTGGGCGCTGGCTTCGGCGTCGTTGTGGTTGAAGTCGAAGAAGGGAAGGTCGCCCTCGGCATGGGTGGCCTTGTCGCGGTATTGCTGGAGCATCGCGGCCACGCGGCGGGCCAGGGCCTCGTTGACATCGATCTCCATCTCGAAGGGCTCGCCGTCCTTCACGGCGGTGATGGCGTGGCGGCCCGGTGGCATCCATTGAATGGAGTCGGGCAGGGTGCCGCCGCTGGATGAGACGGCGGTGCTGATGGCGGCGTAGGCTTTGATAGGAGACATTGGGAATTTGCGATTTACGATTTGCGATTTACGAGTGCGTGTTGCGTGTTGCGGGTTCCGAGTTCCGGGTTCGCTGTCGCGGTTCCGGGTTCCGGGTTTCATGCTCGGCCGGACGGACTCGAAACTCGGAACTCGGAACTCGGAACTGGGGAGGGGCGACGAGGACCTCCTCGCCCTCGGCGGGTTGGGGGATGGCGTGCCGCTCGTAGAACCAGGTGCGCGGCATTGGGAGACCGGCCTCGAGTAGCGTGCGGTCCCGCTCGGCCATCGCCTTCTCATCCTTGGCTTCTTTTTCGCCGGGCTGAATCCACGGACACTCGCGGGCATCGCCGTAGTTGAGCCGGCAGACGGCGGGCAGGAGTTGGCGGTTGATGATCCGGGCGGCGTGTCCGGCCACAGCCATGATGCGGTCGGCGCGCACGCCCTGGTGGACAACGCCCAGGGCCTGGGTGCCGCGGTCCCCGGCGTCGGTGGTGAGTGTTTGGCGCTTGATGAGGATGTCGACGAGCTTGTCGGCCGCGTCGAGCAAGGCCTGATGGGCGCTGCGGGAGGGGTGTTGAAGATCGGTCTTGATCTCGAATTGAGTGCCGGCGGGAAAGGCGGCCCAGGCGGCGCTGCCCATGCCCTCGAGCATCTCCTGGATTTTATCGATGGTCGCCTGGCTGGCGTTGGCATCGTAGTAGGCCAGCCGGAAAGGCATTCCGAATATCTGAGCGTAGCGAAGGAACCATTCCCAGGTGAAGTTGCTGGCCGCCCACCAGAACCCCAGGATGCGCAAGAGGGCGCCGCTGATGGGATGGCCGCTCTTTTGTTTGCAGAGGGCGATGAGGAATTTGTTTTGGGGGAAGGGCAGGAAGTTGCCTTGGAGGGGCGGAAGGGTTGGCTGCGATAGGCTGGATGGATAGGACGGATCGGACCGATGGGACGGATAGGACGTTAAGCGTGATGCGTGTTGCGTGTTGCGTGAAGCGAGGTTGAGCGGTTCAAGGTTTGAACCGTTCAATGATTCAACGGCTGAACGGTTCGAAGCCAGTTGCGTCCCGTCGAGCATCAGGTGATCGGGGCCATAGGTGGGATAGCCGTAGAAGCGCGGATGCACCCAGCGGGTGCAGCGCGGGGCCAACGCGGCGCCGGCTTCGGTGAGTTTGAAGTGCCAGTCGATTTCCAGAACGGCGATGCCTTTGCCGACCGAATCGAGAATGTCCCGGAGCGTGTCCTCGAAGTCGTTCTCGTCCTGGTCGGCCCGCGGCTCAAAGCTCCAGAGCAACTCCTCGCACAGGCGCGTCCGGCGTTGGGCCTCCGGGCTGGGCCTTGCGCCCTGGGGCGACCAGGGCTGAAGGTTCCACTGGAGACCCAGCACGGCGTCCTTCAGATCGTTGAGGGCGCTGTTGAGCCGCGGCCAGGTCTGCTCCATCAGGTCGAACATCTCCCACTGGGCCTGGAGATGGCCGGACATGGCCCCGCGGGTGATTTGCTCGACGTATTGGGGCGTATAAGCCCGCAGCGCGGCGCCTTGCCAGCGGTCGCGGGCCTCGGGTGCAATGACGCGGAACAGGGGCGCCACGGCGGCGCCGTTGGTTTGCGGCCGCGGCGCCGCAGTCGTAACGCCGTGCAGCCAGGTGCGAAGTTTGGCGAGGGGATTCATGCCAGGAAGATGGGGAAGGGGAAAGGGGGAAAGAGGGGAAGGAAATTTAATTTTGAGGACCCGGAATTCGGAACCCGGACTTTACGCCCGAGGCGGCGGATTTCCTGGGTGTCGAGGGCCTGGTCGTGGCCCATGGCGCAGGGCGCAAACACCACGGGGCGGATTGCACAACGCGGGTTGCGTGTTGCGTTTTGCTTGCTGCGTGTTGCGGCTTGCGTGTCGCGCATGGGCGTGACGGTGAACCGCACGCCGGAGAAAGTGTTAGCGCCAAACGAGCGAAACGAGCGAAACGAGCGAAAATCGTGCGAAGATCAGGCAAATTACAGTTCTGGACGGCCTTGCCCTTCCTCCCAAGCGAATCCGGGAAGGCTTTCTGCGGCAGGACACCGCGGGCTGGCAGAGGAATGAGGGCAGGGGAATGAAAGCTCACTTCCCAATCGAGCGAGTCGCGTCTTTGTACGCCCTGAGACTGGGAACTTCCCAAACGAGCACTCGCTGTTTCTCAGAGGTGAATCGCCAGCGGAGGTAATGCTGGCCAAGCTTGGATTCGCGGGCCGCGCGCAGGGCGGTAAGGCCGATGCCCAGCATCTCGGTGGCCCGCAGGGTGCCGACCTCAAGCACCTGGGAACGGGGCTTGCCGGGTGCGACGATAAAGGTGCCGTCGCCTCGAGGAGTGACGAGCGGCTCGGCGAAGAGCAGATTCTGCTCCGGCGGCACATTCGGGCCGGAGGCTTTGGTCGCCGTGGGGAGGGGGGAACGCTCAGCCGCGACAGAGGCGAGGGAGTGAGCCAGTGGGAGCGCGCCGGATTGGGCGCTGGTGCGTCCGAGCGCGTTCGCGTTACTTTGAGGCTTCCTCACTTTTTGAACAGCGTGTTTCCGCATGTCAGTTGTGAGCGTGTTTGGGGTGCCTGGGTGGCTCGGCCTTTTCGAGCAGTTCGCCCAGGAGTTCGAGCGTCCTGGTTTGAGCACGAACCCCGTGATGGAAATGGTAGGCGGCTTTGGCGGCTTCCTGGCGAGCCGGGGCCGGTAACATTTCCGCCAGACTCCTGAAAAACATCTCCAGTTCGTTGGGTGTGGCGTGATCGAGCTTGTTGCCGACAAAATCCAGGACGGTATCCAGCGGGCTCATGGGGAGGCCTGATTCGTTGGCCGCAAATGGGCCGGTTGAAATTTCATGGAGAGTTTTTCCTTGTGTTTTCGTTGGGCGGGCGCAACAATCACAACAAATGGATACACAAATGGAATCGAGTAGTCAAGCTGAAAAATACAAACGGATATTTGCCCAGCGGCTTGCCGAAGAGTGCCAGGCGCGGCATTGGCCCGAGGATCAATGGCAAAAGCGATTGAAGGAAATCACTGGTAATTCGCAAGCTACGGTTTCACGCTGGCTGAACGGGGAATCAATCCCCCATCCTCTGGCCAGGCAGTTGCTCTCCAAGGCGTTCGACAAATTGGATTCCTATTGGCTGGGAGGAAAAACCGAACTTGAAATACAAACGGATACGTCGGAAAAGGCGATGGAATTGCACGAGCAACCTTACGGAGAGGTGCAGGACGGGCCTGCCGCGAGAGCGTCCCGGCTTCCGGACTATAGGGTCTTCGATTCGTCCGAACTTAAGCGAATGCTCAAACATCTGTCGGAACGATTGATCAACACTCCCGCCCCACGCGCCAACCCCGTGCTGGATCAGATCGAGATGATCGCTGTCACCTTGCGGGCCAAGTTCCGCGAGGCGCCCGCGCCTCGCCGCGAGTAAGCGGATAGCCCCGTCCAAGAGTCGTGCGAGCACTCCAGCCAGTGAGTGAGCAGCCGATTGAAGAATTGTAGCGGCGCTCTGTGAGCGCCGAACAAAGTGCAGATTTTGGACCAACGTCGGCGGTCGCAGACCGCCGCTACAGCCGCACTCGAAATTTCTCAATAGGTGTTAGAACCAGCCAGCGGCCTCTCGCTTCCAGCCAACAATTCCAGGGGTCACGCCGCCATCAAAAAGTCCCGGCCCTCGACGAAGCCGAGGCTGGTAAGGTGTGTGCGAGTCAGTTCACGCGCCTGCCGCTTGGCGACGTACCCGAGCACGAAGCACCCGGCCGCGGCTGGAATGTGCTCCGGACCGAGGACAGGCCGGCCGGCGAATTCGCGGCCGACCTTCCTGGGATCGATGTCGATGTACCCGGCGATGTTCACGCCGTGGCCAGCGAGGAGTTCGGCCCGGCGCCGCGTGGGCCGGCCGGCGCCCCAGACGAGGATGCGCCGGTGCGGTTGCACGTGCCGCAGCAACCACCGGGCGAGAAAGCCGGCTTTGCAGCGGTAAAACGCCTCCGTGTCGTACCGGGGATCGACCCGCGAGAGGCGCTTCGGAGAATCGTTCCACGTCAAGAGGACCCGCGGCACTTTCGCTGTCACCACGCCGGCCTCGATCCAACGAAGCCACAGTTCGTAGTCCTCGGGAAACTGCCCATGACGGTAGGCGCCGTGCTGGAGGGCCAGGGCACGGCGAAACATGACCGAGGGATGGGCAATGGGCGACTCGACGAACCGGTTCAGCTCGATGTCGTCCGATGAGACAAGGCTATTGATCCAATCGACGTGTCGCGCGTAACCCGCTTGCTGCTGGCGATCGCCGCCGAACTCGACGAGACACCCGGCGAGCCCCACTTCGGAACGCTCACGAAGGAAGCGCACCTGCGCGGCCAGCCGATCCGGATGCGCCTCGTCGTCCGCGTCCATTCGCGCCACGAGCGGCGAGCGGGCCGCAGCCAGTCCGGTGTTCAGCGCGGCCACGATTCCGGCATGCGGAGTGGTGATGGTCCGCAGCCGGGGCTCTCCGGCGCCGAGCCGGCGCAAGGTCTCCGGGGTCTGATCCGTGGAGCCGTCGTCCACGACAATCAGTTCCCATTGGCGCAGGGTCTGCCGCCGAACGCTCTCGATGGCGCGATGGGCCGCGGCGGCGGCGTTGAACACCGGCATGAGGACGGACACTTCGGGCGCGGGCATCAAAAGTCGTATCGCCCCGGCTCGCCCGTCGCGCTGCCCGCGAAGAGTTCGTGCAAGGGCATCTCGAATCCAGGGAGGAGCGATTCGGTCAGCAACTCGCGCCCCGCCAGCACGCGCTTGAGCGCCAGCCCGAAGGGAGTGCCGTGGTACACCTCCACGTTGTCGAAACGAGGATCGACGATCCAGACCCTGGGAACTCGCTGCTCCTCGTAAACGGTCTTCTTTTCGACTGTGTCCGCGTGATGATCATCCGAGCTGATTACCTCCGCGACCAGCCACAGCTTGCCGTTGGCGGTCGTGACCAGCGCCATGTCGGGGCGCAGAATCGTCCTGGCCGAGATTTCCACCGGGCTGCGCGTGTCGAGCATCCGCGCCGTCGTCAGCGAGGCAATGGCGCCCGCCACGCGCCGGCGGAGCCGGACCAGGATTTCGTCGTGGCGCGGCCGTGGCGGAAAGCGGAGCAACCGCTCGCCGTTGACGGTTTCCTCGTAGGCGTCGCTCATGGGCCGGACAGCGCGAAGAGAATTCCACAGCCGGCCGGGTGAATCAATCGCGGTTACAATTGCCGGGCGCGGAAATATCCAGGGCGATTGGTGGGCGGGGTGTTGCCCGGCAGGAAGGTGCGGGAGAGGTTGGTAAAGGCGACTTGGGATCGCAGCGTCCAAATCGGGTTCGCGAGGTTGGTCGCATATTGCAACTGGTATGTCACCCCCACCTTTCCGTAAACGACGACCTCGCGCGCACCGTTGGTCGTGCGCGCGTCCAGCAGAGGTTGTGTGCCAATGAGCACGACTCGGCCGTGGTTCGCCAGGACAGTCGGGGGCAGGCCGGGTTCCGCGCGGGTGGGGGTGACCGATTCCAGCTGCAGCGGCGCGAAGGAGGAAACCTGCCCGGCGGCGGCGGTGAAGTTCAGCCGCGCCAGCGTCTGGGTTCCCTGGAGCGTATTGCCCATGCTCGCGGCGATGGTGATGGCGGCGGTGTTGGAATCGGGGCTCTGCAACGTGACGGTCGCCAGCGCGGGCGCCAGCGCCTCGACGGAGAGGTTCCGAAGCCGCTCGCCGGGCAAATGGACCACGGCCTGCAATTCGCTCAGCGGCGCGCTGGAGAAGAAGTCGATGGGAACGGAGCCGTTCGTGCCGACGAGCAGGGCGGTGGAGCCAGCCGTCGCCTCAACGTAGTCGTTGACGACCACGTTGAAGGTCATTTGATTGCTCAACAAGGGCCGGGTTTGATCGACCACGCGCACGGTGATGGGGTGGGTGCCCGGGGACTGGGCCCGACTGGGCGTCCAGTGAAAGCTCCTGGTGGCCGAGTGAACGCGCGAGTTGGTGGGCGCGCCGGGCGCCAGGGACAAGTTGAGCAGCAACGGCGGCTGGTTCGCGTCGTTCACGATCAGTGGCACGACCAGCGGCTTGAGCACCTCGGCAGGGACATCCGGCACCGGCGCCAGCGAGGGCAGCGTGTAAACAGTCACGGTCGCCACGCGGCTGGTGGCGGAGCCGAAATCGTTTTCGACGACGACATCGTAGCCGCCGTTGTCGATGACCTGGACATTGGGTAACAACAGAGCAGGACTGTTGGCGCCGGGGAGTAAGGCGGCATTCTTGCGCCAGTGGTAGGTCATCGGTTCGGTGCCTTCGGCGACTGAGGCGAGAATGAGAGTGCTTTCGGCAATTCCGAGTTGATCCTGGGGTTGGACGACGATGCGCGGAGGAGCGACGACGATCAAGTAGGCGGGTTTGGTGATCAGCACGCCTGTCGCGTCGCGGATAAGCGCGGCGTACTCGCCTTCGGCCGAAAGCTGGACATTGCCGAGAACCAATGTCTCCGACGTCGCGCCGGGGATGGCGGCGCCGTTGAAGCGCCATTGGTAGGTGACGGGCGCGGCGCCCTCGGGGCCCGCGTGGAAGGAGACCGTTTCGCCTGCGCGGGCGAACTGGTTCTGCGGATGCGTTTGGTCGCCGGCGAGGTTGGACGGGGTGGAGAGCCCGAGGGCGTTCAGGGAGCGGACGCGGTAGAAGTAAAGCGTGGCGGAGTCGAGGCCCTCGTTCACGAAGGAATCGAGGTTGGCGGCGACGGTGGCAACCGGGATGAAGGAAGCGCCGTCGGAGGAGCGCTCGATCTGGAAGGCGGCTTCGTTGGTGGAGCGGTCCTGCCAGGTGAGGACCATCCGGCTGCGGAAGAAATGAAGGCCATCGTCGGCGCTCGCGGCGAGGCCGGCGGGGGCGCGCGGCGCGGAGGTCGGCATGACGGTGCTGGCGCTGGCGACGGCCGACCAGTCGGAAGCGCCGAAGGCGTTGGTGGCGCGGGCTCGGTAGAAGTAAGTCGTGTTGGCGAGGAGGGCGGTGTCGAGCGCGTTGTTGGCTTCGGGCGGGAGCGTGAAGATTTCGGTGAAATTCACGCCGTCGGTGGAGCGTTCCAGCGAGAAGCCGAGTTGATTCGTCGAGCCAGGAGTCCAGAATAGCGTGATTTCGTTCGGGCCGGTCGGGACGGCGAGAAGGTTGATCGGGTCGGAGGGGGTGGGCGGAGGTTTGGTGAGGGTGAAGCTGTCGCGGATTTCGCCCGTTTCCCGGAGGAAAATCGCGTCGAGCCGGTTGCCGCTCACGTCGATGACCATCGTGCCGAGTTCGAGCATGGAAACAAACATCGCCGGGTGGTTGGTGGTGTCAAAGGTGCGGTCCGGAGTCGTTGCAAAGGTGGTCTGGCCGGCGTTGCCCGCCACGGTGTACACGACGCCTTGGCCGGCGGCGTTTTTCTTGTAGGCGCCGTCGCCCTCCTCCCGGCCATTGCCGCCGTCGATCTTCATGTCGCTGGTGAGGGTGCCGGAAAGGCCGTAATGACCGTTCAGGAGGAAGGATCGTTCATAGGCGTGGCTATGGCCAGAGAGAACGAGGTCCACGCCGTTGGATTCCAGGATGGGCACGAGGTTCTGCCGGATGCGGACCAGATCCTGTTCCGCGTCGGAGTCGTGGCTGCCCTTGGTGTAGGGCGGGTGATGGAAGAAAACGATGATCCACTCGGCGGTTGCCGCCTCGAGATCGCTGCGCAGCCAGTCGGCCATCGGCGTGTCGGCGGTCTGGCCGCTGGTCATCGAGTCGAGGCAGACGAAGTGGATGTTCGCGTAGTCGAACGAGTAGTATTTCTCGGTGCCGGAGGCCATGCCGCCAGCTTCGCCGTACTTGGGCAGGGAGAAGATGTGCAGGTAGGGGAAGTCGGTGGCGGTGGTGGACTGGGAAGTCTCGTGGTTGCCAAGGGTCGGCCACACGAACTTGTTGCGCAGCGTCGTCGGATACATGTCGAAGATGGCCGCCTGGTGTTCCGAGTCGGTGCCGCTGTTGTAAGCGTTGTCCCCGAGCAGGAGCCAGAGGTCGGGAGGACCGCCATTGGAGGCGGCGTAATTGTAAAAGGCATCGCGCGTGCTTTGCTGCCGGTCGGCCGGGCCGTTGCCGGCGGTGCCCGCGTCGCCGAGCGCCCAGAGGCGGACGGGCCTGCGCGTGCCGGGCACCGGCGAGGTTTTGAACCAATAATCGTCCCCGTTGTCGGCGCCGCCCACGAGGTTTTGCGCCGCGTTGCCGATCGAGTAGCAGTACTTCGTGTCGGGTTCCAGGCCGGTGAGGGTGACGATCTGCTCGTTGGTGGGCGTGGTCACGAAGGCGATGTTCGTCAAGCTGTACGGATCGGGGCCGTAGCGGACGACGGCGTCCGAGGGGATCTGTGTCCGCCAGCGCAAGACAGCGCCGGTCGTCGAGCCGCTTTGCAAATACGGGCCGCGCACGAGTGTGATCGGCAGGCTGGTGACGACGTTGATGACGGACGGCGCGGAGGTGCGGCTCAGTCCCTGGTTGTCCGTGGCGACGGCCCTGAAGAAGTAGGTGCCGACGAGCAGGTTCGACACGCCGAGCGTGTAGGGCGCGGTCGTCCCTTCGCCG
>CAZZAQ010000103.1:6704-9991 GCA_964652165.1 uncultured Bifidobacterium sp. | reverse complement strand
GGCATTGGAATGAACGGGGATATCGAGCTTCGCACTACGGGCGGAATGCCTGCGACGGGGAGGCAAATGTTGTTGGCGCAGGGCTGGCGGGTGATGTTGATCGTTCCGCCGACGCCCGGATCCACGAGTGCGCACATGTAAGCCCCCTGGATGGGCGTCGAGCCGTTGACCGGTTCCGGATCGCCCGGAATCTGCCACGCCACGGCCAGGTTGTCGCCGCCGCCGCCTTCCTTCGAGAGGGCCTCGAACCAGTACATCTGGCCCGCCGTGAGCGGAATGCCATTCGGGAACAACGTCTTCGACTGGTTCTCGAGGCCAGGGCGGCGGCCGCCGGCGTTGCCGACCCACTCCCGCACACCGCCCCACTGGGGTTCCGTGCAGAGAATTGCGGCGTTGGCGGGATTGTCGTCGGTGCTCAACATGAACTGGCCCAAGTCGTCCGAAGCCAGGTAGAAGTTGTAATTGCCGCTGACCGGCGGCTTGAGGTAGCCGGAGATGCGCGTGCCGAAGTTTTCCCGGACGTTGGTCGGGGATTCGAGCAAGCCGACGTACGACTGGGTGTCGGGATCGTTTGGGAACCGCGGGTCGGCCGGGAATTCCGGCGGGTTGCCCGCGATGTCGAAGTACTGCTGGAGCAGCGCGATGCCGCAACTGATGAGCGGAGTGTCGATGCACTTGTTGGTCGGGTTCGGGTTGATCACGTTGCCCGCGAGGTCCGTGACGTTCTGGATGGAGACGCAAGTCTGCCTGGCGACGGCCAGCGGAGCGGCCAGGTTGATTCGGACGCTCATGCCGTCAGGCCGCAGCGTCACGCTGGGCGGGTTCACGCCGTCAACGGTGTAGTTGAACGGATCCTGGGCGGAAACGGACTCGACGAACTCCGAATAACGGATGTCTATGTGCGTGAGGTCAAGCAGGACGCGGGAACTCAGACAGACCGGACGAACGTCATCCACATTGACGACGAGCATGGCTACGCGGCTGGCGGAAGCCGTGCCGATGCTGCTGACGATGCAACGGAATTTCGCGCCGTTGTCCGACAGGCCCACCGGGCCGAAGCCATAGGTCGGTCCGTTGGCGCTGGCGATGGGCTGGAAGCCGTTGCCGTCATTGCTGTCGCGCTCCCACTGGTAGCAGAGCGGCGCGAAGTCCGCCGGGGCCGTGGCGCCCACCGAGAAGGAAACGACCGCGTTGCCCAGGACCGACAGGTCGGCGGGGATCGCCGGGTTGAGGGTAACGGGGCCCAAAATGTTCGCGGGCGCGAACTGGCCGAGCAGGTTGCCCTGGATCGGCGCGAGGGCGTCGGCGCTGCCTTGCAGCCTTGCGGCCACCTGGCCGTAATCGCCACCGGTGCCTTCCTTGTAGAGGCACTCGAGGTAGTAGGCATCGCCCGCGAGCAGCGGGATGGGCGCCGAAACGTGCGCTTCGAACGCGCCGCAACAGCCAGGCTCCTGGGCAATCTGCACCGCGCCCGCCGGGCTGACACCGTTCGGGTTCAATTTGAGCACCGAGGCGTCATCGCTGCGGAGGTAGAAGATCCAGTTGCCCGATGAGGGCGGGAAGAACACGCCGCGCAGCCGGCCGCCATAGCCCTCGACCGAGTCGTCCGCGAAACGACCGCGGCTGTCGAAGTTTGGCACGGTCGCAACGACTTGCGGATTGTTCGGGAAGTTCGGATGGACGATGAGATCGTTGACCGAATTGCCTCCGATGCCAAGGTAGGCTTGGAAATTCACGCCACCGCAGGCCTGGATGACCGAGCGGATCACCACATCGGTGGGCGCAATTGCGTTGCCGGCGAAGTCCGCCACGCTCACGATGTGCACCATGTAGTCGGTGTTCGGCGTCTGCGGGCCAAAGGTGAGAGTGACGACCGTGCCGTCGGGACTGAGGATGGCACCGGCCGGGTTGGCGCCGTTGACGGTGTAGTTGAACGCGTCTTGAGCGCTGTTCATGTCCATGATTTCGTTGAACTTGAGCGTGAAGATGTCCAGAAGCGGCCCGGCCAGGCTCCGTTGGAGCACCGGCGGGACTGCGTCGTCATTGACGTGGAGCGTCGCCGTGCGGCTGACTGCGCTTCCCAGGGAATTCATCGCCTCGACGTGGAAGGTAGCACCGTTATCGTCGGGGTACTTCAGCGGATCGGTGATGTAAGTTGCGCTGTTTGCGCCTGGGATTGGATCCATTCCCCGGTACCATTGGATGGTCAGGATCGGCGAGCCGGTGATGTTGACCGTCAGGGTAGCGCGGCGGCCTTCGTCGAGCGTCTGGTCGGCCGGCTGGGTGCTGGGAATGGTCGGGGGTATCTCGAATGGCGAGATGTACAGCGCGCCAATCGGAGCGCTGCCGTCGGCGGGCGGATTTCCGCCCGGCAACTGCCACGCCACGGAGCCGTAGTCGCCGCCGCCGCCTTCCTTGTAGATGTACTCAAGGTAATAACGGCACCCGGCCAGAAGGCCGATTGGATCCGAAATGTTGCAAGTAGTTACCCCCGGGCATGAGCGGCCGCCGCCGCCACCGCCGCCGCCGTTGTAGGTGCGGAAGGTAGACCACTGCGGCTCGCTGGCGATGGCGACCTTGTTCGCCGGATTCTCGTCCGTGCTCAGATACAACACCGACCGGTCATCGGACGCGATGTAGAAGCGGTAGGCGCCGGACACGGGAGGCGCGAGCAGCGCGAGCGTCTGGGCGCCGTAGTTGTCACCCAGACCGCCGCCGCCATTCGGGTTCTCCAACTGGTTCGGGTAGGCGATGCTGGTGGGGTTGTTCGGGAACGCGGGGTTGCTGGTCAGATCGTTCACATCCACGCCACCGATGTTCTCGAACTTGTGGAACCGGGCCGTGCCTTCGGCATAGACGATGCCGGCGGTAGCGGGAACCGCTATCGGGTTCTGACTCGGGGCGCGATCCCGAATGACGCCGGTGACGGTGATGGACTTGCAACCCGCCGCCTTGAGTGAACCCGCGGTGGTAAACCCGACGACCGTGACGTTGTCCGCGAGGAGGGCCAGCGGGCCGGGCACGAGCGTAATACCGCTGACGGAGTAGTTGGCCAAAGTGGTGGCATCCGCCGTGTTGATCGGCTCGCTGAAGCGAATGCCGAAATGGGTGTCATCCAGACCCCAAGCCGTGCCGCCCGCCGCGCCCAACAAGGTCGGCCGCGTCGTGTCGGCGACGACAGTGAGAATGGCCGTGGCGCTGGTCACACTGCTCGGCGTGCCGCCCACCGTGCAATAAATCTGAGCACCGTTCTGCGCCGCCGTGGTGCTGGCAATCGTGAACGAGGG
>CAZZAQ010000103.1:0-6694 GCA_964652165.1 uncultured Bifidobacterium sp. | reverse complement strand
TGGAACGTGTAGGGCCGCAAGCCCCGCGCCTGCACCGAGAATGTCGCGCTGAGCGTCTCCTGAACAGTGATGTTCTGAGGCTGGGCGACGATTGTGGTCGGCTGCGGAGGAGAAACCGTCCCCGGACCCGCCACGTTGTTGGCCTTCACATTCTCGGGTGTCAGCACGCAGTCGTAGATGCGCACTTCGTCATACTCGGCCTGCGTGTTGGCGTCCCCATTCCAGTTGGAACGGCCCAGCCAGACATTGACGTCGTTGATGCTGCTCATCGGGTTGTTCGCCGGATTGAGATTCAGAACCGCCGCCTGCCCGCCATCCTCGTAATGCACCAACTGGCCCGTCGCTTCATCCCACGTCACCACCCAGTGGAATTCGCGGCCGATCATGGTCGGGCTGCCGACCACCGAGCCGAACCCGTTGCCCACCGGCGCTTGAACGTTCCGCAATTCCAACTGATGATAGCGCGGCTCGGTGTTAATGATCGTGCTCAACGTCAGGTAATCCAGCCCTTCACCCCCGCCGCCTGGACCAACCACCTCCACGCCAGCCGACGAGCCGAAGTCAAACACGCGTGACCACGTCTGGAGGCCGGTCACCTTCGTCCAGCCTTCGATCGAAACCTGGCCGCTGCCGCCGTTGTCTTTGCTGCTCTTGGAAATCATCCCGTTGGGCAGATCCACATACGCCGCCGAACCGGAGCTGCCCCCCGGCAGACTCACGCGCGAACCCGTGGACGTGGCCCCATCCCCCAACACCGCGCCGTGGCCCGTGCCCACCGAGTCCGTAATGACCGTCCCGCTGGGCGCTCCCCCCGCCGCCTCGGAGAAGCTGTAGCGGTGAATCGGCCCGAACGCCGGCGGCGTGCCCGTGCCGGCAGAGAAGCCAGCCGCCTCGAAATTATAGTTGTTCAACACCTGCGCGTCCGACAGCGCCTCTTCATGGATGCGCAGCCTGGCGATCGTCAGCGAACCACGCAGAGCCGGCTCCACCGTGCTTGCGTCGTCGGTGAGTTGGGCACCGATGGTGATGGCTGGCAGTGGAAACGTGTTGAGGCCGATACTCTCCGAATTCTTCAGAACGCCGTCCGCGTACACGCGGGTCGTGGTGCCATCGTAAGTGTAAACAAGATGGTGCCACACACCGGGCACCGGCTCGCCCGGAGCATAGAACTCGTCGTTGAACGCTGGATCCCACCCGATGTCCGCGGCGCCCCAGTGCCCGATGGCCGCCCAACGCGCGTCAAAGCCATACAGGAGTGACTTGTTCCGGCCGTCAGATCCCCGATGCCCCCATGCCACCACCGTCTCCTCGCGATCCATCCAGGGGTTGAGCACCCAGGCCTCCACCGAACTGGTCGGATTGGCCCCCGTCAACCCCGCCGGCGCCGAGAGCGGCCCGCCGCCCAGCACGGCGACATGTTGCAGGAAATCGCTGCCATCAAACTTGATTCCCTTGGTGCCGCCGACATAAACCGGCTCAATGCGCGGCGTGGCGCCGGCGCCCCCCCGGGCCTCGAAGAATCCCCCGGCCGTGCCGGCGTTGGCGATGTTCGGCAGCGACCCGACGGCCAGGCCCGTTGCGTCGATGTTCACGAGCAATGCGCCCGCGGTCTGGATTGCAGCTTGCGCGGAGCCGATCAGGCCCGCAGCGGCGAGCGCTGCCGTGATGGCGGGCATCGCGGAACGACAGGAAGTGTGCAGTGTTTTGGATTTCATTTGGACCTTTTGCCTTTGCATCGGAATAGGTTTTCGTCGGTTATTCTGATTCACCACACCGCCGCAATGGGAGAACAACGGCTTGGGGCAATCCTTGCCCAGCCCATTACTTTGATGTGGATCGGGGTTAAGGAAATCAGAGTCAGCCCGGCGATGCAAGAAAAAAATGGCCAACGGATCGTTTTCTTTTTCGAGCAGCGTAGCCGCGACCGTGAGGTCGCGGGAGGGAGTCTTTGGAGGTTTGGGGATTGGCGTCGGTTTCGTTCCCGCTTGAGAATCCAGCCCGCGACCTCACGGTCGCAGCTACGCCAAGTGATTAGTCGCGCGGCTCTTCGACGGCGTGCAGCCGATCCACGGGGAGCGCGCCAAGGTTCTGCTTGCGGCCGCGGGGCCAGAGAATCTCGATCCCGTCCACCTTGTCCGCCGCCCCGAGGCCGAAGGTCACAGGCAATTCCGACTGGGAGAGGTAACTGCGCGTCGGCATCACCTGGCGTGATTGCACCACACCGCCGGCCCGGACCTTGATCCAGGCGCCGATCGCATCGCGGTTCGACTTCGTGCCCGTGAGCTTGAGCCGCAGCCAGTGGCGGCCCAGTTGCTGGTCGTTTCTTAGCAACAGGGGCGGGCCGGCTATCTGGGTCAGCACGACGTCGAGGTCCCCGTCGCCATCGAGGTCCGCAAAAGCAGACCCGCGGCCGACGAGCGGCTTGAACAGATCGGCGCCTGCTTTGGCACTGGAAACAAGCGAAAAGCTGGCGCCGCTGCTGGCGCCGTTGTTCCAGAAGAGCTGGGCTGGTTGCGCGTAGCTCTGGCTTTGCTGGAGCTTCACGATGTCCTCATCCAGGTGCCCGTTGCACGAGAGGAGGTCGAGCCGTCCGTCGAGGTCGTAGTCGAAAAAGAACACGCCGAACTTGAGCAACAGCCGGCTGGCGGGACCGACGCCCTCGGGAATTGCCTCGTCGGTGAACAGACACGGGTCCTTCTGCGACACGTAGAGCGCGGTCATCTCGTTGGCGAAGTTGCCGATGGCGATGCCCAGCGCGTCGTCGTTGCGGTAGCGGGCCGCGTCGATGCCCATCGCGCCGCGCGTCTGCCCGTTGACGTCGAACGCCACGCCGGACAAGGCGCCGATTTCCTTGAACGTGCCGTTGCCCGCGTTTGTAAACACGAAGTTCGGCACCGTGTCGTTGGCCACGACGAGGTCCATCCAGCCGTCGCCGTTCAAATCCACCGGCGCGACCCCGAGCGTCTTGGCCACGGGCACGCCGGTGTTCGCGTTCTTCACCTGCATGCCGCTCTGCGCCGACATATCGGAGAACTTGCCATTGCCGTCGTTGTGGTAGAGCTGCGGAAAAGTCCCGGCGAAACTCGTCGGCTGGCCGTAGGCGCGCTGCCTCCCGTCGATCTTGAAGCCGACTTTGAGGTCAATCTCCTTGGACCATTGCACGTAGTTCCCGACGAACAGGTCGAGCCGGCCGTCGTTGTCAAAATCGAACCACGCCGCGCACGTGCTCCAGCCGTTCGGCGCGCCGCCCGCGCCGGACTCCTTCGTCACGTCCGCGAACTTCCCACCGCCGAGGTTGCGGAACAACCTGTTTCCTCCAACCGCGGTGATGAACACGTCCACGCGCCCGTCGTTGTCGAAGTCGCCGAAGGCTGCGCCCATCCCGTGAAGAACCACGTCCAGTCCGGAACCCGCGGTCACTTCGCTGAAGCGGCCTTTGCCGTCATTGCGATACAGCGCCAAGGTCGGTGGCCTGCCGCTGGCCGGCGCGCGCCACGGCCATGCGGCGCCGTTCACGAACAACAAATCCTGCGCGCCGTCGTTGTCGAAGTCGAAGATCCCCACGCCTCCGCCCATGGTTTCCGGCAGGAGCTTTTCGCCGTAGGCCCCGTTGGAGTGTTTGAATGTTATGCCGCTCGCCGTGGTCACGTCAGTGAACTGAACGGCCGGCACCTCGGCCGTCGTGCGGTTCGCCGCGGTCGGGGCAGACAGCGGCGTGACCTTGGGCAATGGCGCATCAGGTTTTCTCTTCAACACCCAAATGACCCCGCCAGCAATCCCCGCAACCAGCAGCAACGCAATGGCCGACCCTTTCACCGCCCGGCCGATCACTCTGTCGTCCGAGTGGACGAGTTCGTCATGCTCCTCAGGCGACCGCTGCGTTGGCTCGTGGCTCATGGCGATTCGGGCCGAAAAGCGCCAAACGGGATCACGAAGGCATCGGCGACACGGGGAAGCCGAGCAACATCGCCGCGTCGAGCATTCGCTTGTCGCGCGTGACCAGTGGCCAGTCCTGCGCCTGGTCGGCGCTGGCCAGGTGCAGCGCGTCCAGCGAGCGCAGCGGCACCTTCGGGTGGCAGAATTCCATGATGCGATTGGCTCTCTTGAAAATGGCCGGACTCATCGGGACCAGCTCGATGATGTCCTCGAGCACGTTCCGGTCGAAAGCGCCCCAGGCGCGCCGGCGTTGTTCCAGCGTGAGGCCCCCGGCGCGTTCCCTGGCCAGCATGGCCGACCAGGTCTCCGTGTACGCCAGAACGGACGAGCAGATTATCTGCCCGTCCGCCAGTTTGCCGTAGAACTCGCTGTCCGGTTCCCGCACGAACAGTTTCACGAGGACCGACGTGTCGAGGTACATGAATCAACCTCGGCCATCGCGATCTTCGCGCACCAGTTCTTCCGCGGTCGGAACGCCGCGCTGAAGCGGCATCGAGCGCAGGAGTTCCCAATCCACCCGAAACGGCTGCCGCCGTGGGCGCATGGGCACCAGGCGAGCCTTGGGCTGCCCATCGCTGGTGATCACAACCACGTTGCCGCTGGCGGCCTCTTCGAGCAGGCTCGAGAGTTGGTCCTTGGCCGCGCGCACGTTGACCAGGAGTTCCCTCTTCTCGAGGGCGCCGGCCACCTCTTTCAGCGCCAACGGCTGGGCGCTGGGCGGCCCATACTTGAAAACTTTTCTTTTCATGGGTCGAGTGTGGCCGCATGAGGCCACTCTGTCAAGTGTTTTTTGTTGCTCAGTTTCCCGCAGTACCGCCGACTGCGGCAGCCGTGGTGGCCGCAGTCGGGAACTCCGGCGCTCCGGGGCGTTGAAGTTTATAGATGACCGTGGCTTGCGCCGTGGCATCAGCGGCGGGATCGCGGCTGCGGGCGATGTTCACCGCGCGGTCGCGGGCGTTATCGTCAGGGCGATAGCGTTCGTGCAGCGCGGCGTGCCTGGCGGCAAGGCTCGCCTCGCCGAGTTGTTCGAAGATGAGCTTCAGGTTCCAGTGTGCGGCGAGATTTTCGGAGTCAATCTGAAGGGTCTTTTCGAACTGCGCGGCCGCCTGGCGGAGGAACGACTCGCGCGCGGCCTTGTTGGCCTCGCCGCGTTCCATCTTCGCCCGCTCGAACAAGGTCTGGCCCAGTTCGTTGATCACCTCGAAGTCCTTGCTGAAGTCGAACCGCCGTTGGTCGAGTTCGGGATAGCGATCCTCCAGGATGCTGCGGAACTCGCTGATGGCTTTGTCAAGATAGCCGTTTTGTTTGTTCACGAGTCCGTTGAACCACGCGAGCGTCCAGCGCGGGGCCGGCGGGTCGGACTTCGCGGCGCGTTGCAACGCCGCCACCGCGTCGTCGAGCCGGCCTTCCCGGTAGAATACACGGGCCAGGTTCAGCGGGCCATCGGCCCGACCGAGTTTCTCGACTTGCTCAAACGCCCCGGCGGCCTGGATGAGCTGGCCCTTTTCGCTGCCCTTGTCCGTGCTCTCCAGGAACAGACCGATGCCGTAGTCGTTCCAGCGTTGCCACTCTGGAACAGTCGAGAGTTGTGAGTCGTTAGTTGAGAGTTTCGTGCTCTCAACGGGGAACGTCACCGAGTCCGGGCAAAACGTTGTTATTGGCAGTTCGTTCGTGACCTGGAGGGGCGCGCCATTCGTGTAGTCGCGGCCGAACACGTAATTGATATAGATCGTGTCGAACTTCCGGTAATTCACCTTCACGTCGACGGTGATTGTACTTGCCGCGTCGGGCGGCACTGTGAATTCATAATGAACCACCGCAGCGGCCCCGGGCGGGATTTGATGATTGTAGAGGGGTGTGAAAATGTCCTGCGGATTGCGCCGGTCGATGCGGTTGCCGTGCCGGTCGAGCATGTAGATGTTCAGAAAGTGACCGTAGGGATCGACTTCGCGATGCGGCCCCAGCCCGCCGCTGCGGCCGATGACCCGGCCCCCACTGGTGACTTTCGTGTCAGCCCAGACTTCGTTCGAGTCGGCGGTGCCCTGCGTGAAGGGGTGGCCGAGCTTGAGCGTGCGCACCACCGCTTCGAGCAGATACTTCTGGCCCCGTCGGAGGGCCGGCACTTGCGGGCGGAGCGGCGCCAGGAGCTTGCCGTCGATCGTGCCTCCTTCCCTCACGCCGAAGAGGTCGACGCGCAGGCAGTCCTTCAAAAACTCCTGGTGCCGCTTCACGATGCCCGGTTCGCCGCGCAGATGGGCCAAGCCTGTGTTCGCCGCGGGAAACAGGTGGTCGTGGATGCTCAGGGTCTTGTTGGTCGAATCGAATACCCGGGCCCCGAAATCGCCCGAAGCCACCAGCGGCATGTGGCAGCTCGCGCAGTTCTCCCGGGCCTTCTCCGGATAATAGAAACTGCGGGCGCCGTGACCAGAGACGCCGCTCAACAAGTAGGTCGTGTAGTGATCCTGTCCGCGCAGAAAGTCTTTGTACTGGGTCACGTCGCGCGGCAGGCTCACCTTGTGGCAGACGGAGCAGAACTCCTCCGTGCGCATGAACGGCTTGAGGAAGGTTTTTTTGTGGAACTCCGGTTTCGCTTTGACGAGCTGCTGGTTGAGGTACTGGAGGAAGGCATTGGAACTGTAAGCGAATGGATAGTGTACGGGCTCGTCGATCGTGTAATCGCCGTTGCCGACCGTGCTGTTGACACGCGTGATGGCGTGGCAGGAAGTGCAAGTGATGCCGGCGTGCGCGGTCGGATCCT
>CAZZAQ010000102.1:6761-10074 GCA_964652165.1 uncultured Bifidobacterium sp. | reverse complement strand
CTGACGTTGGCACTGCTGGGGGCGAGTTTGCCCGCGAGCGCACTGGCCCAGGCAGATTTGCTTTCCCAGCCCGCCAACACCTGGGCCAAACGCACGCCCCTGCCCTCGACTCCCGTCTCGCCGCGGCTGGGTTACGAAGGCGCCTGCGTGTGGGACAATATCCATCGCGTCGTCGTTCGCTACGGCGGTCACAATCAAGGCGGTGGCGGCGAACAGGGATCGGAGGTCTGGACATTCGACCTGCTCTCCGCCAAGTGGACGCTCAAGGAACCGAACACCTCCCCGCCCGGCGTCTGTTGCAACGCCCAACATGTCTTCGACCCAACGCATGGACGTTACGTGCGCTTTCCATCCTTCAGCGGCAGTCACGGGTGGCAATGGTGGCGCGAAATTTACCTCAACGATTCGTCCGTCTGGACTTACAATCTGCCATCGAACACCTGGCGCAACATGCGTCCGCTGCCCGCGCCGCACGTCGCGCCGTTGCGCTGCGCCTCGTGGGACAGCGATGCGCAGGTCGTTGTGGTGTTCGGCGGCGAAGGCGGCCCGCGCGAGACGCTCACCTACGACCTGCGCCGCAACGAATGGCGCTGGATGAAGCCGAAATCGCAGCCCGAACCGCGCAGCGGCGGACAGATGGCCTACGACGCCGCGCACAAGGTTCATGTGCTGTTCGGCTCGCAATTCAACGACGACCCGCACACCTGGCTCTACGACCTGCAGAAGAACGAATGGCGCGACGCGAAACCGGCGACGATGCCGCCCACGGACAAGAACGACGCCGTGTTGACTTACGATCCCGCTCGCCGGCTCTTGCTGGCCATTGTGAAAATCACGACCGGCAAGGACGAGGACGCGCAGCATCGGCTCGAAACCTGGACCTACAACGCGGGCGCAAATCAATGGACGAGGCTCAGCCCCGCGCAAGAGCCGGACCCATCCGGCAACCGCGCCCGGCAACTGATGTTCGCGCCGGAGTTGGGCATTGCATTTTTGGAGAATTGTCCGAGCAAACCGCGCGAGCAGCAGATTTGGACGCTGCGCCTGGCCGGTGCGGAGGCCGGCGGAGTGCCAACGCCCGCGCCGCCGCCACGCTCAGAGCCGCGCATCATCGAGGACGCTGTAGTGTCGGTGCTTTCACCCATGCGCATCGAGTTGAGGTGGAACGCGCCGGAAGACAAACGGATCGTTGGCTACCACGTCGAGCGCGCCGTTGTTGAAGTGCTGAGCGAAGACCAGCTTCCGCGATTGAAGAAGCAAACGTCGCCACTTGCAGAACCGTCGGTCGGCGCCCTCCGACGGATCGGCGCATTTGCTCGCATGACCACCGACCCGCTGAAGGCCACGAACTTCATCGACACCCATGTTGACCTGACAAAACCGCAGAGCGTCAGCGGGGAATCGATTTACGAGCGGAAATTCGCTCGCGAACAGTTCGATGAGTCCGGCCGTGCTTATCGCTATGCGGTGTTCGCGTATCGCATCCGCGCGGTGAATGCGGCCGGCGTGGAGAGCGGACCGTCGCCGCCGTTCTTCACCATTCCCTCGGCGACGCAATGGCTGTTCAGCAAGGAAGAAGGCGTGTCCTGTCAACTCAAGTGGTCTGCTAATCCGGAACGGGCGCTCCAAGGCTATCGCGTTTATCGCATGAACGGGCGCTATGACAAAGACCTCATTCCTCGCCTTACTTCCGACCCGATATCGGCCACGGCCTACGGCGACGCGGCTGCCGGCAAGTCCTCGCGTCGCTACTATGTCGTCGCAGTGGATGCGCTCGGACAGGAAGGCTTCCCCTCCGCGCCGGTATGGTCCGAGCGCGAGTGGAAGCAGTACTACAAACCGTTCGTTGGGGAGTGGCACCAGTGAGCCTTGGTTGAACACCGTCGCGCTCACAGTGGTTTCAACAACAACGCGCTCGCCACGACCGGCAAGCTCATGGCCAACCATTGACCCTGCGCCTTTCTGAAACTGACCCGCATGACTCGCTGTTCACCCGCGTTCTGATCAAAGAGGCCGATGCACCCATCGCTCCGGGTTCGCGGCCGTCGGCGCGCCATTCCAGCATCGGCCCGGTCGTGATGAACGAACGGCCTGCCTTCTGACCGCGCATCCATTCTTTGTAGCCGAGACCTTTGGTCAGCTTCACGCAGCAACGGCTCCAACCGGGGGATAACTCGTGATGCGATTCAGAAACACGTCCGTGACCGCTGCGGCGGGAATGTGAAAACCACAGTTCGACAAGCGATACCAAAGCCTCAGCGACCCACCGTAACCGGAGCCCATCACATCCAGCGTATCCATGCGGCCCAGCGCAGCATCCACGGGCAAGCCCTTCATGGAACAGGCGCCGTCGTGCGTAACGCTCACTGACTGCATGCCGGCGCGACAACGTCGTTTCATCCCGACTGAAATCGAGGATAATTCAGTAAGTTGCGCGTCCGCCGGACAGATCGAATACGGCGCCGGTGCTGAAAGAACATTCTTCCGAGCAGAGCCAGGCGACGAGCGCGGCGGCTTCCTCTTTGCTCCCAAAGCGGTCCATTGGAATCTTCGAGCGCATGTAGTCGATGTGTTGCTGGGTGAGCTGTTTGAGGATGTCGGTTTCGATAACCGCCGGTGTGATACAGTTCACAATCACGCCGGACTTCGCCAGTTCCTTGCCCAGCGATTTGGTCAGCGCGATGACGCCCGCCTTCGCCGCGCTGTAGTGAGAGGCGTTCGGGTTGCCTTCCTTGCCGGCGATGGATGCGATGTTCACGATGCGTCCGTAGCCGCGCTCGCGCATCGCCGGCACCAGCGCGTGGCAGCAGAGGTAAACGCCGAATAGATCAATCTGCAAAACCTGCTGCCACTCGGCGGGCACGAGTTCCCATGTTGGCTTCGACGCGCCCGCGATGCCGGCGTTATTGACGAGAATGTCCACGCTGCCGAACGCTTTCAGCGTGGCCTGCGCCGCGGTTTGGACGGAATCGGCCTCGGTGACATCGACCGTCGCAGTGTGGACGCGGCCTTTCGCGGAAAGGGTCCTGGCGGTGCAGGCGAGCGCATCCGCGTCGCGATCCCACAAGCTGCAGGCCGCGCCTGAACCGAGAAGCCGTTCGACGATCGCACAGCCGATGCCACGCGCGGCGCCCGTGACCACGGCAGTTTTTCCGTTCAGATCAATCTTGTTCATGCATTTGAAGGTTCGGTGCGCTGACTGTTCGGGGTCGTGCGCGCCGGGTCAATACCGTACCAGCACGACGCGGCGAGGCGGGCGTATCCGGGCACTGCCCCCAGCGGACTCCCTCTCCCCCGCTCCGAGCGGGGGAGA
>CAZZAQ010000102.1:0-6751 GCA_964652165.1 uncultured Bifidobacterium sp. | reverse complement strand
CGCTCGTGCTGCTGCTCCGAGCATGACGCGTTTCCCGCGTGCCGGGGCTGCGGCGCGGCGGCTCACGCCAGCAATGCCGGCACGATCTTGGCATCGGTGACTTCCACGTCGGTCAGGCTCGCGGCGCGGCCTTCGTGCGGTAAATTCAGCGCGCGATGATCGAGGCCGAGCGCGTGAAGCAAGGTCGCGTGGAAGTCGTGAACACTTACGACATCCTCCACCGAACGGTAGCCGAACTCATCCGTCGCGCCGTGAACGTAGCCGGGCTTGAAGCCGCCGCCCGCGACCCAGAGCGAGAAGGCGTGGCGATTGTGGTCACGTCCGTCCTTGCCCTGCGAAATCGGGAGCCGCCCGAACTCGCCGGTCCAGAGAACAATGGTCGAGTCGAGCAGGCCGCGGGCCTTCAGGTCGCGCACGAGCGCGGCACTCGGTTGATCTGTTTTCGCGCAAAGCCCCTTCAGACGCTCGGCGTTTTTTTCGTGCGTGTCCCACGGTTGGCCGTTGAGGAACAGTTGCACGAAGCGCACGCCCCGTTCCACGAGACGTCGCGCGAGCAGGCAGCGGCGGCCGTATTCCTTCGTTTCGGGCCTGTCGAGGCCGTAGAGCTTCATCGTTGCGTCGGACTCGCCGGAGAGTTCGAGTGCCTCGGGGACGGCGGTTTGCATGCGCGCCGCGGTCTCGAAGTTAGCGATGCGCGCCGTGAGCTCGGTGTTCTCATGAAAGCGCGCGGCGTGACGGCGATTGAGTTCCTTGAGCAGCACGAGTTGGTTCGCGCGGGCCTGGGGCGGAATGTGGGCGGGGGTCTGGAGATTGAACACCGGCGAATTCCCGCTGCGAAACGGCGTGCCCTGATAAATCGCCGGGAGAAAGCCCGAGGACCAGTTGCGCTCGCCATCGACAGGCAGGCCGCCGGGATCGGAGAGCACGACGTAGGCAGGAAGATTTTCATTCTCGGAGCCCAGGCCGTAGAGCACCCACGAGCCGAGCGTCGGCAGCCCGGCGAGGAAGCGTCCGGTGTGAATAATGCGCAGGGCGGATTCGTGGTCCACCGAGCCGGTCGTCATCGAGCGGATGAGCGTGATGTCGTCGGCGATGGCGCCGGTGTGCGGCAGCAGTTCGGACAGCTCCATGCCGCATTGGCCGCGCGGACGGAACTCGTAAGGCGCTCCAAGGACATTGCCTGCCTGCTTGTCGAAGTGGATCTCCAGATCGCCGTCGGGATACGGCTTGCCGCTCCACCTGTTGAGCGCGGGCTTAAAGTCGAATAGATCCATCTGGCTCGGGCCCCCGTGCTGGAAGAGGCTGATGACGGCCTTCGCGCGAGGTCTGTTTTGAGCCGGCTTCGGCGGATTGGAAGCCAGCGCGCGCGCCGGTCCGAGCAGATGGGCAAGAGCCACCGCGCCCAACCCGCCAGCGGAGCGACCCAGGAAGGCGCGGCGTGAAAGAAGATCGAAGGCGCGGTTCATTCGAGATAGAGGAACGAGTTCAGGCCGAAGAGTGCCTGGCAGAAGTCGGCCCATGCGCGCTGCTCGGCATCGGGCTTGCCGGAGTAGGCGAGGCGTTGATCGGCCAGGAAGCGCGTCGCTACGTTGCGTTCGGCCGAGTCGGGTTCGCGCCCGGAAGTGAGCACGAAACCGCGGCGAATTCTGGCGGCGTCGTCGCATCCGCATTCGCCTTCGAGGCGCTTCGCGAGGTCCTCGCCGCGTTTCACGGCGAACTCGGAGTTCAGCAGGCTCAACGACTGGAGAGGCATGGTCGTCGTGGCGCGGCGCGTGCAGTTGAACACGACGGAAGGCGCATCGAACACGCCGAGGAACGTCGGGACCTGCGTGCGGCGCTGCTGGAGGAACACCGAGCGGGCGAACGCATCGGACTTCTTTTCGTCCACGATGACTTCGCCCGCGCCATTGCGCGGAGTCGGAACGTAAGGGCCGTTGGTCTTCGACCCAAGCCGGCCGCTGACGGCGAGCATCGCATCGCGGATGGCCTCGGCGTCGAGCCGATGCACTGGATAACGCCAGAGCAGCCGGTTGTCCGGGTCACGAGCGAGCGCGCGCTGGCGCGGCGCACTCGATTGGCGGAACGTGGCGGATTGCAGGATGAGTCGGTGAACCTGTTTGAGGCTCCAGCCGGATTCGATGAACTCGGTGGCGAGACAGTCGAGCAGTTCGGGATGCGACGGTTTGGCGCCGCTGAGGCCGAAGTTGTCCGGTGTGGCGACGATCCCGATGTCGAAGTATTGCTGCCACACACGATTCACGGTCACACGAGCAAGCAGCGCTGCCTGCGCCGAGCCGGGCTCAGTCAACCATTTCGCCCAGGCGAGCCTGCGGCCCGTGGTCGTCGGCGTCCTGGAAGCGTGGGCTTTCGCGCCCGTGCCGTGATTCGTCTTGAGGAATTCCGGGAACGCCGGTTCCACCACCTCGCCCGGAGTCTTGTGATTCCCGCGCTTCAGCAGATGAACCTCGGGCGCTTCGGCACTGGCATCGGTCATCCACGAGATTTTGCCGGGCTTCGGTGAACGTTTGCTCGCGATGACTTTGGTTGCCTCGCCGAGCTTTTGCTTTCGTTCGCCGAGCGCCTTTTGGAAAGCAGTGTTCGCCGCGCCCCAGCCGGGCGCAGAATCGTTCGAGCCTTCCACCACCACGTTGTCCACGATAAAACTGCGGCCGCAACAGTACTCGAAACCGAAACCGCCCGGCAGCAAATCCTTCGCCTTGAGCTTGAGCGAATCACCGTCCACCGCGCCGTCCACGAGCTGTTCGAGCGTGAACTCATTCGTTGCCGTGCACGTGACGCGGACGCCGTAGTTATGGCCCGGCTTGTAACCCGTCGCGCCGATGTTGCCACGGCTCTTCGAGTCGCCGCCGGGATAGTCCACATGCACGCTGGTCGGGCCGTCAGGGTTGCCATCGATGAGAATGTTGCCGCCGGGCGCAGGCGAGTTGTCGTTGAAGTCGTGCGCAGCGATGACGCAGGCGATGCGCTCGGCAGATTTGCCCTTGTCGTGGAGCCGCGACGCAACGAGGTCGAAGGTCACCTGAATCCACTGGCTGGTGACCGTCGGACGCCAGTCGAAGGATTGCTTCGTGCAAAGCCAGCGGTCGCCCGAGCCGCCGCCTTCGATGATGCGGAGCGCACCGTCCTTGACCTGCGCGGCGGGCGCGTTGTCAGAGTCGAGGGCAACGGCGGGCGAACCCGCGGGCGCGTCGTCGCCCGGCGCCGTGTTTGACCAACGCTCGCTCAACGGGTCGGCGGAGTTGAAGTCATCCTTGAAAAGCAATTGGCCGGCCGGACGATTCGTCGCGAACCAGGTGTTGAACTCGCTCTTCAGCGCGGCCTGTTCGGCATCAAGCCGCTTCTCGACCGCCTGCCACGCTTCCAGTTCGCCCGGCAGATTGGCCTGCACAATGCGGTCGTTCGGCTTCTTCCATTTCTCGATGTTGAACGCCGGATAGAGAAACGCCTGGAAGGCGTAGTAATCCTTCTGGGTTAGCGGCTCGAATTTGTGGTCATGACACTTCGCGCACTGCACGGTGAGGCCGAGCAGGCTGGAGCCAATGATTTGCATCGCGGATTCCAGCGCGTAGTAGCGGTCCGTGCGAACCTCGTCCGGGTTGCCATCACTTTCGCCGGAGCCGTCCTGGCCGTTACGAAGGAAGTGCGTGGCTTCGAGCAGTTCGATGATCTCCCTCGTCGCAGGCTGACCGGGATTCCAGCCGGACAACTCATCGCCTGCGAGTTGCTCGCGAACAAATTGATCGAAAGGCTTGTCGCGATTCAACGAGCGAATGACGTAATCGCGATAACGGTAGGCGAGCGGACGATCGCTATCGGCGCTGAAATAGCCGTTGGAATCCGCATATCCCGCTGCATCAAGCCAGTGTTTGCCCCAGCGCTCTCCATAACGCGTGGAATCCAGGTAGCGCGTCACCATCCGCTGGTAGGCGTCGGGCGTCTTGTCGGACACAAAAGCATCGATCTCCTCCGGCGTCGGCGGCAGACCGGTCAGCACGAATGCGACGCGACGAGCGAGCGTATAGTGATCCGCCTCGCGCCCGGGCGTGAGCCTGGCTTCGCGCAACCGCCGCGCGATGAAATCGTCGATTGAAGCCTTCCTTGCAGCCGGTTTCGAGGTTTGCGATGTGCGTGGCGCCTTCAGCGGTTGAAACGCCCAGTGCATGCTCGCCAGAGTTACCTTGTCTCCCGCGGGCGACTTCCCCGCCGCTGCAGCAAACACGTTTGCCACCAACGCTGCCGCGGCCGTCACCACGATTCTCACGCAGCGTGCGCGCGCGCGGGCAAATCCAGCGCAAGCTCGATGACTTCGTGTTGCCGGGTGATCGACGTTCATGTTGAAGTTTGTCCCAGGCTAGCGAGTCCCGACCAGATGAACAACTCCATTGATGGCTCCATTGGTGGCGCCGGGGCGAGCGGGCGAATCGTCACCACGCGTCAACGCGACTCCTCTTCAAGACTCTGCCCGGCTATGACGACAGCCCGGTACCGAATTGTTTCCAAGACGCGCTTCACGCTTTTACTCCGCGCTTAAGGCGTTCGTACTCGAGCACCGTCATGAACCCATCGCGATTAATGAGACCGGCCGCCGGCTTTCGGACGTCGTCGCGGTACTGCGTACTCGCGGTCTGGACTTGGATTTCTGCGGGCCTTGTGACTGCCTGGCAAAGCTAATGGAGGTGCTACTGGAAGTCGCCTGGTCCAAGCTCAAAACCTGTTGCTGCAGAATCCGTTGGACTTGGAGCCAGTGGTCGGGATTGGTCGATTTAAGCATTGTTTTCGAGTCAAAAATACCCGGATCCGCGGGCGATTCAAGCAAACTCTGTCACTGCACGCCCATTACCCTTCCACGCCTTGTTGCTGACGTTTCTGCTGACAGTCGATTGGCCTCATTTCAGTTTGCCCTGCATCTGGTAAACCCAGGTCAAAGCCGTGCTCATCAGTTGCTCGCCGGCGCCGACCGCCGCGGGCGCGACCTGGTAATCGGGGCCGTAACCGCCCTCAACTGGGGAACCGACTATTCGGCCCCATCTCGGATCGTGCGCTGGCCACCGAGACTATTTCAAAAGAGCAGATTCGACAGGTTCGGAGCAGATCGGTCTGCGCATCCTTCTTCACAAAGGCGGCATCAGGGGCGGCGCAGTCTGAAGAAGCCGATCGGCTCGCTGCTCGCGTTCGTGACGTAATGGTGGTCCCAGAGAATCGGGTAAGGCGGAGGCACCCGAACCCAGTTCGCACTACTCACGATGTCGGAATACTCCAACTCAAACCCCGCAGCGTTCGTCGGCCATCGGACCACTGTGTTGGTCATGCAGCGGAAGAAGGCCACGTACGGGAGGTCTGGATCGTACGAAGGAGGTGGGCCAGGCGACTGGGAAAGCGAAATCACGTATCCGAAAGATTCGATCAGCCCGTCGTCGCGGCAGACAACGGTGAAGTTACCCGTTTGGGAAACGCAAGGAATGTGAATTCGGGCCGCCGTGCTTCCGATGCGGTTCGTGAGCAGCGTGCCGTTCGGTGCGTAGAGTTGAAGCACGAGATTGACGCCTGAACCGGACATGCGCGTCACCTGGAGCGTTACGGAGTCACCCGCCACGGCCAGGAATGAGTAAGCGTCTAGATCTCCGGCGACGATCTGGGCTGCGCGGCGCTCTCCAATCAGAAGTCGATCATTCCCTTCGCCGGGTTCCGGATAATTCGGGCCCGGAATTTTCACTACGCACAACGTGTAGTTGAAGGTTTCGATGATGCCATCGTCGCGGACCAGCAGGGTGTAGGTGCCGCCGTTGGTCAGGGTGAAGCGCTCGACGTAGGCGTAGTACCAAGCAGACGCATCGGAGAACAAGATCTGGCCGTCTGGGCTGAACAATTGCAGAACAGGCCATTGACCACCGCTGATCCGAACCAAGGCGAAGTTGGCAACGTCACCGGCGCTGGCATTGAAGCTGTAGAAATTGGTTTGTCCCACGCTTGTAATGCTTCCAGACGTGAGTTGACCGAAAGTGATCATGTTTGTAGTCGCGCCGTGGACGGTCATGGCAACCAGCGTCCACGCGATCATCAGCACTGACTTGAATGAGTTGTTCATAGAATCGGTTGTGTTGTTCGGACTTCTTATGCGCTGCGTTCCTGGCCGCACTCGCGGCGTTTTTAGGCTTTCTGCTTGTTACAAAGGAGACCCGCCGGGAAGCTGACAAACTTCGACACTTCCGAGGTGAATTTCGAGTCCCTCCGCATTCTGAACGGGCAACCCGGACGAAATCCGGTCGGATGCGACGGAGTCTGCCGTCAGGAGGGCTTCTGCTCGCCCTCGAATACCATGATGCCCGTTTGTTTTCCCGCTGGTTTCTCAGGGCGATCCCGTACCTGTCAGCTTTCCCGGTATCCTCCGTTAGTCAGAGTGAAGGTGACATGAACGCAAAACCACCAATCCTCCGCTGTGGATCCCACGCTGCGAAGGATACGAACTCAATTCGAGCCCTAACCAGAGCTTGCTTGCGGGTTAGAGCTGTGGTAATGACCACAGGGATGATGGCACTGTCTCCAGCAAATTCGCTTGCGCTGGAATCCGAACACCGCGCCTCAATTTTCACTCTCCGTGCGATCCCGCGTTCGCGCAGTTGCTCTTCAATCTCCATCGCCGCCAGCACATACCCCAGGCACGCCACCGCCGTGTGTCCGCCCGCGGGGATGAAATACACGCGCTTGCCCCAGCACGACGGCGTGAGCCGCG
>CAZZAQ010000101.1:9890-10095 GCA_964652165.1 uncultured Bifidobacterium sp. | reverse complement strand
TTGTGTTCAGTCACTTACGCATTCCATCCCCTCCAGTTGCGAAAGTCGGGCTACGCTAAACCTTTGGCCTCGCTTCCCTCTCCGCCGGCGCCAGGCATCGGATGGCGCCGCTCCTGGCCCGGCAGCGGGAGCAACTTTGGGGCGCTGGCCGCACTGAGCGGGTTCACGCCAGGCGCCCCGGAATCCAGCCGGGCCAGCCAATCGT
>CAZZAQ010000101.1:0-9880 GCA_964652165.1 uncultured Bifidobacterium sp. | reverse complement strand
CGCACGTCGAGGCGTTCATGGAGCGGAACGAACGCCTGTAGATTGACGCGCGCCAACCGGAACAGCGCCGCCGCCGGGCGCAGACGGGGCCGCGCGGCGGTGTGCTTCTGCAAATGCACGAACGCGCCCGCCAACTGAATCAGCCCTTTGTAGAAAGCGTCGTTCGGTCCGCGGCGCTGCCTCAGCCAGAGTTCCTCCAATACATCGTGCGCTTCGTAAAAGAGCCCCGCATTGAAACACTCGAAGTATCCCAGGTAATGCGCGTCCAGATCGCGGCCCTGACAACGTTCAATGAGGGCGGCGATCTTTGCGCTCTTCTTGCTCACGAGGGACAGCGTAAAACGTAAAACGTAAAACGTAAAACGTAACAGTAGCCGGACGATTGATGGGCTGCAGGCGATGGGGTGCGCCGCCTGGCGTTTACGTTTTACGTTTTACGTTTTACGTCCATTACGTTTTTCGTTTTACGTTTCACGCTCCCGTTGACACTCTCGCCGCATGGCAAAACCCGCATTGGGCCGCGGCCTGGGCGCCTTGCTCGGCGGCGCGGCGACCGCGCTAAAAGCCCCGGCGACGCTCACGACAGCGGCGACCACGACGACCGTCACGGCCGCGCCGCCCGTGGACCCGCGCGACCGCGTGCAGCGCATTCCACTGGACAGAATCCGCCCTTGCCCCTTCCAGCCGCGCAAGGAATTCGCCGCGGAGGCGCTCCAGGAACTTGCCGATTCCATCAAGGCCCAGGGTATCATTCAACCGCTCGTCGTCCGTCCCACGCCCGACGGCTTCGAACTGATCGCCGGCGAACGCCGCTGGCGCGCCGCCCAGCAGCTCGGCTGGAAGGAAATCCCGGCCATCGTCCGCGAGGCCGACGACCGTGCCGCGCTCGAATTGGCCCTCATCGAAAACCTTCAACGCGAAAACCTCAATCCGCTCGAAGAAGCCCAGGGCTACGCCGAGCTCGTCGGGAAGTTCCAGCTCCGCCAGGAGGATGTCGCCGCCAAAGTCGGCAAGAGCCGCGTGGCCGTCGCCAATTCCCTGCGCCTGCTCAAGCTGCCGCCCGAGGTGCAGGGCTTCCTGCGCGTCGGCCGGCTCTCCGTCGGACATGCCAAAGTCATCCTCGGCCTTCCGGGCCAGGCTGAGCAGCGCCTGGCCGCCGAGCGAGTCCTGAAGCAGGGCCTGAACGTCCGCCAGACCGAGGATCTGGTCTCCCATCTCGCCAATCGGGCGACGCCAGGGGGAGGCGGCAAAGCCACTGCCGCCGCGCCGCTCCGCGACACCCATGTCGCCAGCCTGGAGAACAAACTGCGCGAGCGCCTCGGGACAAAAGTCCAGCTCCGCTACCGCGACGGCAAGGGCGCGCTGGACATCCGGTTTTTCAGCGACGACGAGCTGGAACGCATCCTGCAACTCCTCGGCGTGACGGTGGAATGACGCCGCCTTGAGGAATTCAGTATTCAGTCATCAGTAATCAGTCGCCGCGGATCGACTCGTTGCGGGGCGCAACTTGGCACTACCACCAAGACACTGCGGGACGGAAGTTCATCGGAGCGCGGCGTTTACGCCGCTTCATCGCCAATGAAGCCTGTGGCAATGGGATTTGCCAACGCCGGTCGAATTCCAACGGTGATGCGGCGTGAACGCCGCGTTCCGATCGTGGTGGTGCGCAAGTTGCGCCCCTTATCGCGACGGACTCCCACCCACCCTTGATGACTGAACACTGGATACTGCACACTGAATACTGAATACTGATTACTGATTACTGATTACTGATTACCGAACGTCATGATACGACTCGAAGAATTCCGTGAACAGACCGCCGCCCGGCTCCTGGGCAGCATCGAGCGGGTCACCCGACTCCGCGCCTTCGCCGGGCTGGACGGGTTCGTCGATGAGATCATCCACGTTGTTGACCAACGAGATGGTCCGGAGCACTTCGTGCGGCTGGGCGGCATCCGTGCTCTGGCGCAACGGCTGGCGGGCGCCGCCGGCAAGAGCACGAACATCGAACTGGTCAACCAGCGCACCAAGCTCGGCGGCAACGGCCCGATCATGGCCAACGCGCTGGCCCGCCTCGGCGTCAAGGTCACCTACGTCGGCGCCCTCGGCTATCCTCATCTGCACCCGGTCTTCGCCGACTTCGCGCGCAACGCCGAGGTCCACGGCATCGCTGATCCCGGCCACACGGACGCGCTCGAGTTCGACGACGGCAAGCTGATGCTGACGAAGACCACTTCGTTGAACGAAGTGACGTGGGAGAACATCCAGCGCCGCTACGGCCACGACAAGTTCATGAGCCATTTCTTAACTGCCGACCTCGTCGGGTTCGTGAACTGGACGATGATTCCCGGAATGAGCGACCTGTGGGCGTCGCTCCTGGCGAAGCTTTCTCCGGCCCATGCCGGCGCACGCCGCGTCATGTTCTTCGACCTTGCCGACCCGGAGAAGCGCACACCCAAGGACATCGCGCGGGCGCTCGAGCTCATCACCGCGTTCGAGCGGTTTTTCGAAGTCATCCTTGGGTTGAATGAGAAGGAGGCTTACGAAGTCGGCGAAGTCCTCGGCCTGAACACCTCGAACCGCGCGCGCGACGGCCTCGGCGCTCTCGCGCTGGAAATCCAAAAACGCACGCCGGTCAGCACGCTGGTCGTGCATCCGGTCAGCTACGCGTTGGCGGCCGGCGGCGGGGCGGTCGCGTTTGTCGACGGGCCGTTCGTGGAGCGGCCGCTGATTACGACCGGCGCAGGAGACCACTTCAACGCCGGATTTTGCCTTGGCAAGCTGCTGGGCTTTGACAACGCCGCCAGCGCCCTGTGCGGCGTCAGCACCAGCGGCTTCTACGTCCGCACTACCCAAAGCCCCGGTGTCGAGGATCTGGCCGGTCTGATGCGCCAGTGGCCCGAAGCGTGACAAAGTTTCGCGGCGACAAATGATATTACCCGTCCTCAAATACGGTCATCCGATGCTTCGCCAGAAGGGCGCGCGCATCGAACGCATCACGCCCGAAGTCACGAAGTTGATCGACGACATGTTCGAGACGATGCGCGCCGCAGCCGGCATCGGCCTGGCCGCGCAACAGGTCGGTCACGCGCTGCAATTGACCGTCCTCGACGTGCGCGGGGTGAAAGATCGACCCTCCACGTTGGAACGGGACGGCCAACCGGCGGACGTGGACGCCGCCATGCCGCTGGTGCTTATCAACCCGCAGGTGACACCCGCCGGCCCGCCGGTCCCGGGTCCGGAAGGCTGCCTCAGCTTTCCTGAAATCTTTGAAGAAATCGCGCGGCCGGAAACCGTCGAAGTCACGGCGCTCAATCGTGACGGCCAATCGTTCTCCTTCAAGGCCGGCGGTCTGCTGGCCCGGGCCGTTCAGCACGAGGCGGATCATCTGAACGGAATCCTGTTCATTGACCGCATGGCGTTGAAGGACAAGCAGGCGCTCAAGCCCGCGCTCGACGAACTGCAAGCTGCCACGAAAGCGGAGTTGAGCCAGAAAGGCGGGGGCGGGAAGTAGGCGGCGACCTTTGCCCGTGAACCGGAGCGCCGAGCTCCGGCTCGGCGCGGCCCAAGCGCCGGATCGCGCCGAGCAGGAGCCCGGCGCTCCTTCCAGGTGCAGATCGATTTCACCGCCCCGTGCGTCGCCTCCGCCAATGACCTCCATCTCCAGAGCGCGACCAATCCGACGTCGCCCGCGAATTTCTCGGACGATGCCGGCGCGACCATCAGTTCCATCCCCGGCGGTTGGCGCGCGACGACGATGCAGAGCGGCCCCGCCCGCTACTACCGTATCCGCCGCTAAGGCGCGCCCGTGTATCCGGCTGGCGTAGCTGCGACCGTGAGGTCGCGGGCTGTATTCCCATGCAATAGTCTCTGAGACCGCCGCTCCTGTGTGGTTTGAAATGGCTCATGATCCGATTTGAACCACAGAGGAGCGGCGGTCACTGAGACGCTGCTCAAGCGGGATCGAAATCGATGCCCCTGCTCAACCTTCGGCGTCCCTGTCCCGCGACCTCACGGTCGCAGCTACTCTCGCCCGTCCTTGCCACCGCGCGGCTTTCCTGCCATCAAATCTCCATGAAACCCCACTCTGGTCTCTTCCCACGTCCCATCGGTCCCGCGGCGCGCTCCGCCGCCCGCCTCAGCCGTCGCGATGCGCTCAAGTCCACCCTCGCCGCGGGCGCCGCCGCGCTCGTTGGCGGTGCCGCCGCCGCGGACGCCCCTGGCCGGCCCGACACGCGCCGCGCCTCGCCCAAGCGCTACGCGATGAAGAAATCGATCAATCTCTGGGCCTTCCCGTATCCCGACCGGATGAACCTACGCGAATGTCTCCAACTCGCCAAGGACGCCGGCTTCGACGGCATCGAGTTGAACTATGACCTCGACAACGACCTCTCGCCCAAACACGGCACCAAGGACTACGAGGCCATTCGCAAGATGGCCGACCAGATCGGCATCGCCATCAGCGGGCTCTGCTCGTTCCTCTTCTGGCCCTACCCGCTCACGAGCAACGACGAATCCAAGCGCGCCCGCGGCCTCGAACTTGCCGGCAAGATCGCCCAGGCCGCCCGCGACCTCGGCGTGCAGAACGCCCTCGTCGTCCCCGGCGCCGTCCACATCCCTTGGCGCACCGACCACGAGCCCGTGCCCAACGACGTCTGCGACCGCCGCGCCCGCGAAGCAGTCGGCAAGCTCATGGCGCAAGCCGAGAAGCTCGACGTCTTCCTGAACATCGAGAACATCTTCTTCAACGGCTACCTGATGACCCCGATGGAGATGAACAGCTTCGTCGACAGTTTTAGCAGCGCCCACGTGCGCGTGCACTTCGACACGGGCAACATCTCCATGTTCCAATTCGCCGAACACTGGGTTCCCGTGCTCGGCAAGCGCATCCAGAACATCCACTTCAAGGAATTCACCAAAAAGGGGACCGACTACTCGCTCGAAACGTTCCGTCCGTTGCTCGACGGCACGACCAACTGGCCCGCGGTGATGGAGGCGCTCGACGCAGTCGGCTACCGCGGTTATGTGACTTTCGAGTATTTTCATCCCTACCCGCACTACCCCGAGGCGCTGGTCCATCAGACCTCCGACTCGCTCGATCGGATATTGGGAAGAAAGGGGTGAGGTCGCATTCCAAATGCATTCCTCACCGCGGAATGGAAGCATCTGGCGATGCTGAACTACGAGATTGATCCTTCTGCGCTCGCGCCATTCGTCCCGGCAGGAACGGAACTCGATTCGTGGGATGGAAAGCTTTTCGTCTCCGTCGTCGGCTTCTTGTTTTTGAGAACGCGCGTCTTTGGGATCCCGATTCCATTCCACCGCAACTTTGAAGAAGTGAACCTGCGGTTTTACGTCCGACGCAAATCGGAAGAGTGTTGGCGGCGAGGCGTGGTGTTCATCAAAGAAATCGTTCCGCGCGCGGCCATCGCGCTGGCTGCGCGCAAGCTTTACAACGAACCGTATGTCGCGATGCCCATGTCCCATTGCATCGAGGTGCAGTCTGGCTCGTTGAGATCGGTGGAATACTCCTGGCGCGATGCTGACAGGCAAAATAGTTTGAAGATGATCGTTCGCAGCCAGGCGCAGCTTCTGTGCGAAGGCTCGGAAGCCGAATTCATCACGGAACATCATTGGGGCTACAACGCACAACGCGATGGCTCGACGCTGGAGTATCGGGTCGAACATCCGCGATGGCAGATTTATGACGTATCTGACGCGAAACTGAATTGCGATGTCGCCTGTCTCTATGGTGAGCGATTCTGCGACAGCCTGAACCGCAAGCCTTCGTCAGCTTTTCTGGCCGCAGGTTCGGCTGTCACAGTTTGCCAAGGTGTGTGTCTGACACGATGAAACAACAAGCAAAACACCAACAGCCGCTGGGCTGGATCCTCTACGACGATTCGTGCGGATTTTGTCGGCGTTGGGTCCCCTATTGGGAAAATGTGTTGAGACGACGTGGCTTCAACATCGCTCCGCTTCAAGCCGATTGGGTGCGAGTGAAACTTCGGTTGAACGAAACTGACCTGCTGCGGGACCTGCGACTGCTCCTGGCCGATGACTCACAGGTTTGCGGAGCAGATGTCTATCGCTACGCAACCCGGCGCATTTGGTGGGCCTGGCCGGTTTATCTTTTTTCAATCACGCCAGGATTGCGAAGTGTCTTTGATTGGGGCTATCGCACATTTGCCACGAATCGCTTCCGCGTTTCCTCCGCATGCCGACTGGACATTCAAAAGAAGTGAGCCGGCTCGGGCCGGATGCAACGGAAGAAACCTGGCCGTGACGAAGAGACTGTTGCTACAACCCTCCCATGAAAACGCGGCCTGAAACATTCGACAAGGTCATTCCGATCCTGCGCATCTTCGACGTGGCGAAGGCCAAAGAGTTCTACGTCGGCTTCCTGGGGCTGGCGGTGGGCTGGGAACATCGCTTCAGCGACGGTGCCCCGCTCTACATGCAGGTGTCGCGCGGCGGGTTGGTGCTGCACCTCTCCGAGCATTTCGGCGATGCCTGCCCCGGCTCGACCGTCTTCGTGCGCATGACCGGGCTGAAGGGGTATCACAAAGAGATCACCGCCAAGGACTATCCCTACCTGCGCCCCGGCATTGAACGTGCGCCGTGGAAAGCCCGCTGCATGGAAGTCATCGACCCCTTCGGCAATCGCATCCGTTTCAACGAGGATGACTGATGCGTCCGGCAGGAGGGCCGGTGTCCACTGGCGCTGAATCAAGAGCAAACCTCTTGTTGAGTGGCCACATTCTTACTCTTACTCCTACTCTCACTCTTACTTGCAGTCCAAATGCATCCAGGAGCTTGGCGAGTAAGAGTGAGAGTAGGAGTAAGAGTAAGAATCCGACTTGCCTGCTTAGTTCAACGCCAGTGGGGCCGGCCTCACCGGATGACACGGACACGATGCGCTTCGCTGTCGCCGACAATCACGCTGCCGTCCGCATCGACGAAAACCCCGTGAGGACGGCTCATTTTGCACTGGAATGGATCTCCGTCAGGACCGTCGCCACGTTGGCCGGCGCCCGCGATGAGTTCAAGCGTCCCCTGCTTGAGGTCAATCATCCGAATGCTGTGGCTCTCCGTGTCCGCGAGGTAAACGTTGCCGTCCGGGCCGATGCTCAGTCCCTTGGGGCCGGAGAGAGTCGCGAGCCTGGCGGGACCGCCGTTGCCGGTGAAACCCTGCTTCCCTGTGCCCGCGACGTGATGAAGAACGCCGCCGCGGAGATCGAGTTTGAAGACTGCGTTGCCCTCGCGGAGCGCCAGCCAGAGGTTGCCGTCGCGGTCGAAGTCGATGGCCCGCGGGCCGTGGAGCGGCGTGCCGGCGATGGGTGCGCCGTCAGGCGTGGGCCCCTTTGTCCCCGTGCCGGCGAACGTGGTGATGACACCGCTCCGGGCATCGACGCGGCGGATGCGGTGGTTGGCGATGTCGCAGATAAAGAGGTTGCTCGACGCGTCAAGCTGGAGGCTGTGGGGTTGATTGAGGCGGGCTTTCGTCGCGGGCCCGCCGTCGCCGCTGAAGCCCGGTTCGCCGACGCCCGCGACGGTGGAAATCGCGCGGGTTTTCGCATCCACGCGGCGGACGATGTGGTTCTTCATCTAGGAGCTTGCACATGGCATTCAATGTAGGCCGGCGGTCCGGCGTCAACGAGCGGAAAAGGAACCCAAAACTCGAATTTCGACCCCGAAAAGTGCGCAAAAAGTGAGATGCGCCCCTTTTATAAGCAAGGTGGAATGGAGGCTCGCTCCAGTCGTGATCATTGAATAACTTCGTCACGCGCTTTTTGAAGGGAGGATCCTGAGTCTCCAGCATTCTCGGGAGATTGGGTGCTGCGTTGGTTCCCATCCGCGAGATGGCAGCCGTGGCTTCGGTTGAAAGTCCCATACTCCGCCGTGGATCTCCTTGCTCCAGCCATGAACTGAGCGCCTTGCCTTGGAATCTCGGCTCGCCCGGTCGCACCCAGGCGAGGACCAGCGGCGCTCCGATCAGCACCCGCGGCAATCCAAGCAAGATGCGTCGTCGAACGCGCATGTCTGCGACCAATTCGACAGCCTCGCGGTCACCTCGGCACGGCGACTTGCTGTAGTATGGATTGAATGACTTCGCCGATGGAGCGGCGGGCGATTGCGCCGCGGGCTGAAAGCCCGGGATGTTACAGCCTGGGGTGGAGGCGCGCAGCGCCGCAGCCCCAGGTAACGTGCCCCCAAATTCCCACCTCCGCCCTGTAAGGGCGGGACAAGCTCAATCCCACGCGTACCGTTCATCGACCGGCCGGTCGTTCTTTGCGCAGAATCGGCGGTATTCGGGATGTGATCGGCGACGGAGTTGATTTCGAGGAGCGGCGAGTCGTGGTTCTTGAGGATGCCGGTGATGTAGGCGTGGAGTTGGCCGCGTTCGCCCTCGCGGAGGAGCGGGCGACGGTCCTTGGTGCTGAAAACGAGGTGGACGAGGATGTTGGAGAGGGATTGGGACATGGTGGTAACGCCCTTTCAGGGCTTGAGGTGTTGGCTGGTTGGCGTTCCTGGGCCTCCGCTCGCTGCGCTCGCTTCAGCCCAGGCTGTAACAGGGCGGGCCTTCAGCCCTGAGGACGGGCCTTCAGTCCTGAGAGAGGGCCTTCGGCCCTGATGGCGGGCCTTCGGCCGTGAGTCAGCGGGCTGAAGGCCCGCCATGTTACAGCCTGGGGCGGAGCGCGTAGCGCGCAGCCCCAGGTAACCGGAGAAACGAAACCCACCGCCCTGTAAGGGCGGGACACCGCGTGTTGGACCTTGTAACTTCACCTCGGCACGGCCACTTGCTGGAGGATGCTTTGAATGACTTCGCCGATGGACAACCCTTCGATTTCAAACTCCGGGCGGAGGATGAGCCGATGTTCGAGCACCGGCACGGCCATGCTTTTGACGTCATCCGGGGTCACGAAGTCGCGGCCCGCCAGCGCGGCGGCGGCGCGGCTGGCCAGCAGCAGGCTCTGCGTGGCGCGCGGGCCGGCGCCCACGAGCACGCTCTCGTGCGTCCGCGTGGCGCGGATGATGTCCACCACGTAACCGACCAACTCCTCGCGCAGGGTGATGGCCCGGAGTTGATCGCGCAGCCCGGTGAGGTCTTCGGCATTGATGACCGCTTGCACGGCGCCGCTGGCGAGAGTGGCTTCGGGGGAATCGGGGCCGAGGGTGCGCTGGGCCAGGGTGAATTCCTCATCGCGGCCGGGCGCCGTCATGGAAATCTTGAGCATGAAACGGTCCTTCTGCGCCTCGGGCAGCGGATAAGTGCCTTCGTATTCAATCGGGTTCTGCGTGGCGAAGACGGTGAAGTTGGGCGGCAGCGCGTGCGTGTCGCGGTCGATGGTGACGAGCCGCTCCTGCATGGCCTGGAGCAGCGCCGATTGCGTCTTGGCCGGCGCGCGGTTGATTTCGTCGGCGAGAAGAAAGCTGGTGAAGACGGGGCCTTTGATGAGAGTGAACTCGTTTTTCTGGAGGTTGAAGACGTTGGTGCCGGTGATGTCGGCGGGCATGAGGTCGGGCGTGAACTGGATGCGGGCGAAGCCACTGCCCAGGACGCGCGCCAGCGTGCGCACCAACAGCGTCTTGGCGACGCCAGGCACGCCCTCGATGAGCGCGTGCTGGTTGGTAAAGATGCAGATGAGACAACGGTCCACCACGTCTGCCTGGCCGATGATGACTTTGGCGACTTCGGCGCGGGTGGAGGCGAGGGTTTGCTTCAAGCGATCTGGGGTCATGGGAGGGGAGGAGTAAAACGTAAAACGGGAAACGTAAATCCGGTCGAATGTTGCGTGGGTATTCGTGAAAGAAGGAATATGGGGACGGTACTAATCGACGGCGAGAGGAATGTTCGCCAGAAAGCGATCGAACGCCG
>CAZZAQ010000100.1:0-10101 GCA_964652165.1 uncultured Bifidobacterium sp. | reverse complement strand
GTAATCAGTAATCAGTAATCAGTAATCAGTAATCAGTAATCAGTAATCAGTATTCAGTAATCAGTATTCAGTAATCAGTATTCAGTATTCAGTATTCAGCGCAGAGCAACCACGGCATCCACTGATTACTGAACACTGATTACTGGCTGCTTTATGGTCCGCCTGAAAGACATCGCGCTCCGCGCTGGCGTCTCGATCATGACCGTCTCGAAGGCCTTGCGCGACGAGCCGGACATCTCGCAGGCCACGAAGGCGCGCCTGCGCGCGCTGGCGGCCGAGATGGGTTACACGCCGGACTCGATGGCCCAGGGTCTGCGCAGCCGGCACAGCAAGCTCTTTGGGCTCGTCATCTCAGCCGTCACGAACCCGGTCTTCGCCCGGGTCATGATGGCCATCGAGGAACGGGCCCACGAATTGGGCTATGGCATCCTGTTTGGCCAATCGCTCAACATTCCGGAACGGGAGCAATCCGTCATCCAGCAACTGTTGTCGCGCCGCATCGACGGCTTGTTCGTCACGCCCGTCTACCGCCTTGAGCCGGTCGCGCCCGTGTACGAGGAGCTTGTCAAGCGGGGCACTCCCGTGGTCGTCCTCGGCCATCGGGCGCCGTTTTGTGAACGTTTTTCCAACGTCGAGACCGATGACATCGCCGCCAGTTTCACGGCGACCCAACACCTGCTCGGGCTTGGCCATCGGCGGATCGCGTTTTTTGCCGGCCCGCCTGCGGTGCCGTCCGCCCAGGAACGCATCGAGGGCTATCGCCGCGCGTTGCGCGAGGCCAACATCGAGATCGACGACCGCCTCATCTTTGCCGCGGGCGGCACGATCGAGGAGGGCGAGAAGGCGGCGCTTCAGATGCTCAATGAGTCGCCAGGGGCCACCGCCGTGAACGACCTCGTCGCTATCGGCGCCGCAACTGTGTTGCTCAGCCAGGGCCTCCAGATCCCGCGCGACCTCTCCCTCGTCGGGTTCGGCAACGTGCTCGTCTCGGAACATTTCCGAGTGCCGCTCACCACCATTCGCCAGCCCAAACTCCGCCTCGGCGCCGCGGCGATGGAACTCATGCTCAGGCTGCTCCGCGGCGAAGCGCCCTCCACCAAGCGCCTTCCGGCCGAAATCGTCATCCGCCAAAGCAGCGGCCCGCCTCCGGTGGCCTGACGGCACGGAGGGCTCATTTCAATTCCTTGCAGTGGGGAACTTCGGTGGCCTCATCCCCCACGATGAACCTGAAGGTAGGGCGCGTCGCTCCGCGCGCGCCGCATTCGACCTCCCAGACCGGCGCGCGCGGAGCGACGCGCCCTACCATCTAGTCGTTAATGGAAGGTCTTGGCGTCTCGGTCGTTGAGTCGGCGTGAACGCCGCGCTCCTAACGCCAGGTTCGTGCCGAGGGGTGAAACCGTGGCCTCACCGTTCCCTGCTACAAATTGGGCCGTGCCCCGTCGCCGACCTTGAAGTCTGTCGGGCTTGCCGCACCCCCGATTGCTTTGCCAGAATCCGCCCATCAATCGATCCCTGCAAACCCGGACGACCCTCCCGCCATGAAACTCGGCATCATCAACAGCGCCTTCCAGCAAGCCGGCATCGACACCGCCACCGGCCTCAAGCACATCGCCCGGCTCGGGTTCGATTGCGTGGACATCTTCACCGAAGCGGCGACCCTCCCGCGCCAGGAAGCCCGCCTCGTCGCCCGCACCGCCCAGCGGCTCGGACTGCCCATCATCTCGCTGCCGGTCGTCGCCGTCGGCCTCATTGACTTCAACGAGCCCGTGCGCGAGTTCCACGTCGACCGTTGCAAGAAGTTCATCGACCTGGCGCAGACCTGGGGTGCGCGAAACATCCTGCTCGTGCTTGGCGAATACATCTGGCAACGCGAAGTCATCCCGCCCGCCGAGCAATGGCGATGGGGCCTCGAAACCTGCCGGCGGCTGGGCGATTACGCCGGCCGCAAGGGCATCGACATCGCCCTCGAACTGGAGCCCTTCCGTCTGAGCCTGCTCAACAGCGTGGACGCGATGGTGCGCTTCGTCGATGAATGCGGCCATCCGCGCGTGCGCGCCAACATCGACATCAGCCATCTCGTGCTCTCGGACACCAGTCCGGCGGACGTGCACAAGCTCCGGGGCCGCGCCATTCACGTTCACCTGAGCGATTGCGACGGCAAAGTCCACGGCGACCTGCCGCCCGGCCGCGGCGTCGTGAAATTCGCTCCCTACCTTCAGGCGATCAAGGAACTCAAGATCGACGGCGTCGTTTCCATCGAGCTCGAATACGCGCCCGACCCAAAACGCATCGTCGAGTGGGTCGAAGAGGCTTATCGAGAGACGGCGAAATTGATGGAGGCGGCGGGGTTGAGGGGGTGAGACGTTGAAGCGTAAAACGTGAAACGTAAAACGTAACAGCAGAGGGGAGATGGAGTCGTCTCGAACGAGGCACAGCGTCCGTCAGCTCTTACGTTTTACGCTTCACGTTTTACGCTTCAACGAACCCCTCACTTCGTCAGCGCCCTTACGTAACGTTGCACCCGTCGCGCTTCATCCGTCATTTCGAGATGGCCGTAGGTGCTGACGAGGTTGTGGCACATGCGGAGCAGGACACGCCGGGTGCTGACGGGCGACAGATGGTTCTCGCCGTAGCCGAAGTGAGTTTGGAGCAGATATTTGACGCAGTCGGCCTTCGAGAGGAACGCGCCGCGGCGAAAACAGTCGATGAAGATCTCCTGTTTGCTGCCCTGGTAACGGCAGAGGAAATGGCCCGGCAGCCCTATGCCCGCCACGGGCAGGCGCAACCGGCGCGCCAGGAACAGGTAAATCGCGCAGAGGCCGATGGGGTTGCCGGCGCGCTTGTCGACGATGCGGTTGAGGTAACAGGCGTCCGGCTCGAAGGAATAATGTTCGTTGCCCTTGAAGCTGAGTTCGCCGTAGAGGAACCGGTTGATAATCGACAGCACCGTCTCGGAACTGGCGGCGGACTCGATGCGGGACCGAAGTTCGTCGGCCCAAGTGTCGAACAGCGCGCGGTAGGCGTCCAGGTTCGCATCCGGGTAACGGGTCTGAGCCAGGAGGCCGGCCGCCTCTTCGAGGTCCAGTTCCTCCCCGTTGCGCTTGCAGAAATCGAGGAAGCGCTGGTCGCTCGCCCGCCGGGCCTGGTGAACGACGATTTCGACGGCGCGCCGGCGAAGGGTCGGGTCGCTGCTCAGCGTGTAAGGGCGCAGCCACTGGCTGGCGGTGGGGCCGAAGGCCAGCAGTTTGGTCCGCACCATTTCGTAAACCGCCGGGTCGTCATCCGCCAGCAGACTAATCAGCGCCGCCCGCTGCTTTTCGGGCAGAGCGGGTTGGGTTTGGATGGTTTCGAGCGCCGGCATACTCCACAGACAGACGAATGCTGGCAAAAATTCAGCGAGAATTCAATCCGAATTTCATTCATCCAGGGCCATCCGGATTTGGCCGCGGTTTTGGGTCGGACGCGCATTGGGTCGCTTCGCCCTCGGCCAGCGACGATGCGCCGGTCTTTTCGAGATTGGCCAGCGTCCGCCTGATCAAGGATTCCTGCTCTGCCCGCACCCGCTGCCGCACCGCCCGCATGTCCAACAGCGCAATCCCGATCGCTGCGAACGTGAACAGGAAACAGCCGGCCCAATAAAAGAGGAATCCAAGACCCTCCAGGTGCAGCTTGAGCACCGTCTGCCCCCAGATCAACATGCCCCCCGCCATCGTCAGGCAAAACAACCCCAGCCAGCGGCGAAGGGCATCGGCGGGCGTCTGCATGAATCGGAGCGTATTGTCTTCAGGCGCGGCGCGACAGCCGAAATTCGACGGCGGCCCGCTGCCGGGCGCAACTCGGCACACGCACCGTAGTGGGCCAGCCGACTCGGCTGGCACAGTCCTGCAAGCGACCTCGCTTGCAGAATTCACCGGGCGAGTCGCCCGGTGGACTTTGGCAGGCGAGGTCGCCTGCCCCACTACGATCCGGTGCGTGTGCCGAGTTGCGCCCCCCGCTGCCCCGCGATCCGCGATCCGGGGAAGGGTGCGCCGCGCAGGGAAAAATCGTCACGCATCGGAAGTTGGACCGCCCGGCCCACGGCCCCTCACGCCCTTCCCAACGCGGGCCGCCCACGGCGGGCCGGATTGTGGAGCAGGCGTCTCGCCTGCCGTAGTCATCGACAGGCGACCCGCCTGTCGATCCGTCGTCGCCCCGTGGTCTTGCAGGCGAATCGCCTGCGAGACGGACGCAGACGGGTCGTCCGCGCCACTACCGAGGCAGAGCCCCGGCGCGATTAGATCGCGGAAGAATCGCATCGACTCCCGGCACCCCGCTCTCCAGACTGCGCGCGAGACGGAGCTCATGTTATGCAACTGGCCACGCAACTCGCCCTCTTCCTGGACAACAAACCCGGCACGCTCGCCCGCGTCTGCGAGGCGCTCAGCGCCGCCAAAATCAACATCTACGCCATCTCGACCAGCGACACGACCGACCACAGCGTCGTCCGCCTCGTCGTCAGCGACCCGCGCAAGGCGCTGCTCCTCTTCGAGGACCACGGGGCGCTCGTCGTTGAAAACGAGGTTTTGATGATCGGAGGCGACAACAAGCCCGGCTCGCTGGCGCGCATCTGCAACCGGCTGGCGGACGCCGGGGTGAACATCGAATACGCCTACTGCGCCACCCCGCCCGACGCCCGCAAGGGCCTGCTCATCCTCCGCGTGTCCAACGCGAAGAAAGCGATGAAGGTGTTGAACAGTTAGCCCGAATGTTTCCCACGTTTCTCGCTGGCGCAGTCCCTCTCATTAACACCCCGCTTCAGCGGGGTGCCGGGCCGGGCCGGGCCGAGAAACCGTTTCAACGGTTTTTCACACCTTGTTGAAACCGTTGAAACGGTTTCGATGGACTCCGGCGCGCAGACACCCCGCTAAAGCGGGGTGTTAATGAGACCGGCGTTGCGGCCAGTAATTCGACTGTGAAATATGCGGGTCAAGGACCGGGTACCGCCCGGAAATAAAGGGCTTCTGCGATTGACATGACTCGGAGCTTCAGACTTACTACGCCCATCGATCGCGCGTACAAGCACCCCTCGTTATGGACCCAGCTATGAGCACCTCCAGTTCCGTCAAGAACGTCCTCAATTCGGACGTCGAAATCAAAGGCAACCTCAAATTCTCCGGCGAACTCACCTTCGAAGGCAAACTCGAAGGGGAAATCCAAGCCGATGGCACCCTGCACCTCGGCGACTCGGCCGTCATCAACGGCAACGTCAGCGTCGGCACCGTCATCGTCCGCGGCAAGGTGAACGGCAACATCGTCGCCAAAGACAAAATCGAAATCAAAGCCAAGTCCGAACTCTTCGGCGACATCCGCGGCGCCAAGCTCGTCATCGAGGAAGGCGTCACCTTCGTCGGCAAGACCGAGATCAACCCCAACAAGGTCGCGCCGACAGCCCCCGCTGCGACGCGCCCGGCTTCGCAACCGCCCTCCGTCCCCGTTCCCGCGGACGCCGCGCGGCACGCCGAGCAGGCTTCGAAACTCGCCGTGCGTTGACCCGCGGCCGGCGGCAGGCGCGCCTGAATCGCAGCCATGAAGCCGCAACGAGTTTCCGTCGTCTGCCCTCGCTGCGGGCACGCCCAGCAGGAGCCCGTGGCGGCTTACTCCAGCCGATGCCGGAAGTGCGGCGAGCATTTCCGGCTGGAGGATGTATTGCGCGCGGGCGCCCGCCATCCCGGCGGCCCGCGGGCCGAGCCTTCCCGCGGCCTGCGGCGTGTCTCCTGCTTCCAGTGCGGGACCGAACTGGAAGTTTCGCCGTCCGCCCAATCCACGATGTGCAAGCGTTGCAGTGGCCACGTCGACCTGTGCGACTACGAGTTCTCCAGCACAGTCTCGAAGAACTTCAAGACCAAAGGCCGCTGTGTGCTCCATGAAGGCGCTTGCCTGCTCAACACTGATTCCACGTTCGGCCACGCCATCCTCAAGGGCAAAGTCATCGGCCGCATCGCCGCCGACGCGCTCGAGATCCACAGGACCGCCGAGATCAAGGGCGGGTTCACTGCGGGAACGCTCATCATCCCGGCCGACACCGTGTTTCGTTGGCGCGAAACCGTGGCGTTGAACGAGGCGGACATCGCCGGCGAACTCGTCGCGAACCTCCAGGCTGTCGGCGTGGTGAAGGTCCGCGCGACTGGCCGGTTGTTCGGCAACATCATCGGCGGCGGTCTGGAAGTCGAAAATGGCGCGGTTATCGTCGGATCGATGAAGATTGGTGTGCGGGAGCCGGAACCGGTCGTGGCGCCGGCGGCCACGGCTCGAATCATCCCCTTGCCTAAGCCCCAGCCGGCGCTGGCCCTGCCGCGCCGCTGATCCAGCCAGGGATGTTCAGTAATCAGTTATCAGTAATCAGTTATCAGTAATCAGTTATCAGTAATCAGTTATCAGTAATCAGTGTTCAGATTCCCCGACGCGCCGGCCGTGAGCGGCCGTCCGGTGTCTGAATACTGAATACTGATTACTGAATACTGATTACTGATTTACTTTTCTTCCCTCAGTTTCTGCTCCGCCAGCGCGATCAAGTCCCGATTCGCCTGCGCGCCTGGCTGAAGGGCGAGCGCCTGTCGCGCCGCGTCGAGCGCCGGTTTCCACTTCTCGAGTTGCGCCGCGCACAAGGCCATCCCGTTCCATGCCCCGAAGTGATTCGGCTTCAGCTCGACGACGATCTGGCAGGCCTGGAAGCTCAGCCGCGCGTTGCCCAGGAGGTAGAGCGCCGTTGCGCGCTTGTTGTGCGCCTCGGCCCAGTGCGGGTATTTCCCGACGAGTTCGACGAAGATTTCGAGCGCCCCTTCGAGCTTCCCACCGTTCATGAGCCGCACGCCCTCGTCGATGCGCCGGCGCGCGGCCGGGCCTTCCTCGTTGAGCCAGCACTCCCAAAGTCCCGCAGTCGCCAGTTGCGCGGTGATGGCGTCGTCGGAGCGGAGGCACTCGGTGAGCAGAGGCTCGGCGCGAAGTTCGATGAGCCGCCGCAGCGCCAGCTCGCGGTCCGGCATCGGGCCCCTTTCGAGCGACTGCCGCAGGCGGCGCAATTCTTCGTCGCCGTCGCCCTCCGGCGGGACGAATTCTTCGTTCAGTCGAAACGCCACGGCGCAGCCTAGATCACGGCCCTGTTCCTGTCGCGGCAAAGAATTCTCAAGGCATCTCATTGGCGTAGCTGCGACCGTGAGGTCGCGGGAGATCAACGCTGAAGATTGGGCAGCGGCATCGCTTTCGTTCCTGTTTGATAATGATGGAGTGATGGAGTGATGGAGTAATGGAGTAATGGAGTAATGGAGTGTTGGGGTGTTGGGCTTCAGTCTCCAATACTCCATTACTCCAACACTCCATTACTCCATTCCCTCACTTCTCCCACTTCGCCGCAGGCTCGTTTCACCCCAGGTTCCCCAGCGTCCCCGTGCTGTCGCCCACGCTGGCGCCCTTCACGCCCATGCGATCGAGCATCGAGACGAACAGGTTCGTCATCGGCGTTTCGCGCCCCAGGCGGAGATGGCGGCCGGTGCCGATGGTGCCGCCGCCTTTGCCGGCCAGGACGCAGGGAAGGTTGTCGTGGTTGTGCGCGTTGCCATCGCCCAGGCCGCTGCCGTACACGACCATGCAGTTGTCGAGCAACGTTCCTTCGCCTTCGCGCACCGCTTTGAGCTTGTCGAGGAAGTAGGCGAATTGCGTCGCGTGAAATCGATTAATCTTCGCGATCTTCGATTTCTTCTCCTCGTTGCCGCCGTGGTGCGACAAGTCGTGGTGCCCGTCCGACACGCCGATGAATGGATAGGCGCGGTTGCTGCCGTCGTGGGCCATGATGAACGTGCTGATGCGCGTGGTGTCGGTCTGCAACGCGAGCACTTGCAGGTCGAACATGAGCCGCAGGTGCGCCTCGTAGTCCTTCGGCACGCCGGTCGGACGCGAGTAATCGGGGAGGGTCGCGGCGAACTGGTTCGCCCGCTCGATGCGCTGCTCCAGCTCGCGCACCGCGTCGAGATACTCGTCGAGCTTGCGGCGGTCGGTGTAGCCCAGGCCGGACTTGAGCCGGCGCGCGTCGTCGAGCGCGAAATCGAGGATGCTCTTGCTGTAAAGATCGCGTTTGGCGCGGGCCTCGGCCATCTCGCCGGAAAGGCCGTTGCCGAAGAGCCGGTCGAAGACCTGCCGCGGATCGACCTCCGGCGGCATCGGTGTCGATTCGCTCTTCCACGAAATGTTGAAGGAGTAGGCGCAACTGTAGCCGGAGTCGCAGTTGCCCGCCAGCCGCGCCCGGTCGCAACCCAGCTCGAGCGACGGCAGCCGCGTCTGGTCGCCGATTTTTTGCGCGGCGACCTGGTCAACGGAAATGCCGACCTTGATGTCCGCCCCGGCGGTCTTGCGGGCGTGGGCGCCGGTCAGGAACGTGGCCGAGGCGCGGGCGTGATCACCGGCGCCGTCGCGATGCGCGCGGCCTTTGTCGTGGGCCAGTCCCGAGAAAACGATCAGGTCCTTCTGGTGCGGCTTGAGCGGTTCGAGAATGAACGGAAATTCGAAGTCCGTCCCGACCGCCTTGGGGGTCCAATCCGCCATGTTCGCGCCGTTGGGAACGTAAACGAACGCCATGCGCCTGGGAAACGGCCCCGCGGCGGGGGACGTTGCCGCCGCCAGCGCGCGCGCGGGGAGCATCGCGTCGAGCGCGGGCAACGCGAGGGCGGTTCCGAGCCCGCGGAGGAAGGAGCGTCTGGGGATCTGCCACGATGTGTTCATAAGCGTTGTTCTTTCCGGACTATCGGTGGACGAGCGTAGAAGGGTGAGTCTTCAAAAGCAACGCGCGATTCCGGGGAATCGCCGCTCCGGGGGCATCTCAGTTTCTTGCAAGATGACAGGATTTCTCATTAGCACCCGGCTTCAGCCGGGTGAGGTCGGAGGCGACGGAGGAGAAAACCGTTTCAACGGTTTTTGAACCGCCTGCCGGGAAAAGCCGTTGAAACGGCTTTTCATGTGGCCCGCCCCGATCACCGGGCTGAAGCCCGGTGCTAATGAGAGTGCAAGAAACTCGCAGGTCGGACAAATAGCCGTCCGGCTCTCCCACTTTGCTCACGATTTCGCCGCAGGTCGGCGGCGGTTTTAGGAAGGGAATCCCGGACGGCCGCGCGATGGCGAAGGGACGATGAGGACGCTGGCGCGTGCCCAACCGCTTCGCGCCGGACTTCGCTACACTACGCCGAACCACCGCCTAAAAACCTTGAACAGAAACTCGGCCCGACATCTCAGGCGTGGTTGACAACCCTCATAGGCGCTGCAGCGAATGGTTACGCGGCATCATCCGAACTCCGTCTCCGTAGAATACCTCGCTCTCCGAAAAACAAGTGCCAACTCGCGATGGAGCCGAGGACGCCTACGACTATGACAACCAGAGACACTCCCAGGACCAACCAAATGGGCAAGGAGCGCGCAAACAGCAGAAGAATCATGCAGGCAGGAAAGACGGTGAACTCCAAAAGAAGGAATCGGCGATGGCGCGGGGAAACATTGGTGAACAACTGCCATCGCTTGGCACTTGTGCGAACCTGCTCGTAAGGCGCGAACCTGCACACGAACGCCGATATCACTCCCCCGGCAAAGTAGCTGAAGACGACGAGGAAGAGCCAGAAAATCCAAGAACGAATGATGTTGGTGCCGCCAATGAAGATGATGGGCATCAAAATCACGGCGCCAATGAAGCCGCCGGTAGCGCCGAGTCGCTGGGCTGACTCGATGGTGAACGCCAGCTTGCTCTTGCAGCGTGGGCAAACGTGGGAGCGAAACCTGATGATGACGCGCCAGAGCGGATACGGCGACTGACAGTGGGGGCAAGTGAGTTTGGAGATATGCATATGTGCGCGGTCGGTGCCGCCTAACAGGAATTCGGCCAAAGCCGGGTTTGGCCTGGCGCGGTGCGGATTGGCCTGGCGTGCTTCATTGATGTCGAGTTTAGGCTTGTTCGGCTGCGAATGGCAAGCAATCCATCGGCCGAACCATGAACAGGGGCGCGGTGGGCGCATCCTGACACTGCCCCCGGGCTTCTCCCTCTCCCCGCGACGCAGGAGTGGGGAGAGGGCCGGGGAGAGGGGCGAT
>CAZZAQ010000099.1:0-10148 GCA_964652165.1 uncultured Bifidobacterium sp. | reverse complement strand
CATCGCCGCGCGGGGCATCGACGTGGACGGCATTTCGCACGTGGTCAACTACGACTTCCCCAAGCACCCGGAGGATTACGTTCACCGCATCGGCCGCACCGGCCGGGCGCACGCCGTGGGCGACGCCATCAGCTTCGTGACCCCCGAGGACAAAAACGAACTGCGCTCCCTGGAGCGGTTCATCGGCCGGGGCATTGTGCGCAAACACGCCGAGGGATTCGCCGCCGGCGCGCCGCCTCCGGCCCGCGCTTTTGCCTTCAGGGCCGGGGAGCGGCGTGAGGTGGATTCGCCGGCCAGCCCGCGCCCGCAGCGGCAGCCGCAACCGGCCACACGGCGGGACTCCGCTCCGCCGTCACGCCCGCAGCTTCAGTCGCACGGACCGCACGCGGAGCAGGGGCGCAAACCGGCGCAGGGACAGCGGGAGTTCGATCCCCGCAGGGGCGGCGGGCCGCGGCGAGGATTCCGGCGCCGGCGCTCGTGGCGTTAATCGAGGCGGCAGGGCGGTTCAGACTGCGCGAGGCTGCACGTCAGGCACGGCGGGGCCGAGGGCCTGGGCAAACCGCAGTTTGGAGCGAAGGAGCAGCGTGCCGAACAGGAGGTCGGCCAGCGGAAACACGACGTTGAAATTCCTGTGCATGTAGCGGTGGTGCAGAAGGTGGTGGCCGTTGAGTCGGCGAAAAATCCAGGAGCGTTCGAGGCGGCGGCGCTTGGGCAGGTGCATGCACCAGTGCATATATTCGTAGGCGCCGTAGTAGGCGATGATCGCAGGGAGCGCTCCCGCCGCCAGCCCCCAAAGGCCCAGCGCCCAGGCGACCGCCACCACAGGCAGCATGCACAACGCAATCAGCACAGGGCCGTTCCACCACGCCATTGGAATGGTCTCCTTGTCGCGCTCGTCCACCACGTGATACGAATGGTCCGCCTTGAAGGTCTGGTGATGCACCAGCGCGTGGGCGCGGAACGAATACTCGAATCGCCACACGGGCCGGTGCATGAAATACCTGTGAAACGTCCATTCAAAGAACGATGCCAAAATGACAGCGGCACCGAATGCGCCGCCGAACCAGGACCAGAATGATTCCATGAATTAGAAATGCCTGCCCAACGCAACTCATTGCTGCGCGCAGGCATGGGGAGTCTTCCAGTTTTGGCGAGAAGGGCAACAGGAAAATACAGAAAGATCGGTGCCGGGAAGCGGATACGGCCCGTGAGTTCTGAGGGGGCGAGTCCGGCGGCCGGCCTCCTTGCGGAATCCGAGCCATCCCGCACGCCATTCACCCCAGCAACTTCTCCATGTAAACCACATCCAGCCAGCGGCCGAATTTGAATCCGGTCTGCTTGAAATGGCCGACTTTCTCGAAGCCGAACTGCGCGTGGAGCCGGATGCTCGCCTCATTATCGGCGTCGATGACCGCGAGGATCGCGTGCAATCCGCGCGCCTTCCCCGCTTCGAGCAAAGGCCCGAGCAGCGCCCGGCCGATGCCCTGGCCCCGGCGGTTGGCCGCCACGTACACGGAATTCTCCGACGTGAACCGATAGCCGATGCGCGCGTGAAAAGGGTTCAACGCGCTCCAACCCACCACGCGGGCATCCTCCTCGACCGCGACGAAGACCGGATACTGGTCGCGCTGCCGCTCCTGGAACCACGCCCGCCGGTGTTCCAGCGTGCGCGGCTCGTAGTCATAACTGGCCGTCGTGTGCAGCACGGCGTCGTTGTAAATTTCGAGGATGCCGGGCAGGTCGGCTTCGGTGGCAGGGCGAACCGTCATGCGCGTATTGAAGGGGCCGCGGGCTTTCCGTCAATTCGCATTTCCGATTCATGACGCACATTCTCCATCATCAGCCGGCGCGACTCTGCTTTCACAGTGTTCGTGGTTGCGCCTCCGGGATCTCCAAACGTGACGGTCACGTTGCAATTGCCCTCTGGCAAAGCCACGGAAAAAAAGAACGCCTTGCCACTCGTTACAACGTCTCCGCGCAACGCATCGTCGCCACTCCGATGGATTGCCTGCACGCGCGATCCGAAGTCGAAACCTTAACCGCGCTCCTCGCTGTAACTCGTGGCCGGCAACACTTGAGCCCAACTCTCGGCGATCCTGCCTGGGCGAAAATCAAACTGATAGCGGTTCGCCGCGTTGAGGGACGGAGCGGCAAACGCCCCAGCCAGCAGGATGAAGATGATCTTCACGTTCCCGTTACAGCCCTTCAATTCGACTTGTTCACTTCCACTGCATAGACGTGCGTCGCACCCTGCATGTTGGAGCGGAAAACGATCCATTTCATGTCCGGAGTGAACGTCACGTTCGGTTCGAGGTTGTAGTTGTGCTTCGAGAGATCGACGAGCCGCTCGGATTTGAAGTAGCCTGTTTTAATCAATCCTTTCTGCTCCGGGAACACGCTGGCAGGATTCTTCACGAGCACCGGGCGGAAAAGATAAATCCACTGGCCGTTGCCGGGCGGGTCAAGCCGCTCGCCGTTCGGCGAACGGCTGGCCACACTGTTGGGTCCGCCACCGTCACCGGCAAAGAGCGTTCCATCCGGCGAGGCGTTGAAGTGAACCGACCACTCGTTGCGTTCGACGCGATACCTGGTGTGCGCGCCCGTTGCCAGCTCCACGCCGGCCAGCCAGAACACGCCGCTCTTCGGCGTCTGCAAATCGTACCAGAGGGTCCTGCCATCGTTGCTGAAGAATTCGTGCCCGGCAATTTCCATTTCCATCGTGCGTTTGTGCATCAACTGAAGGCCCGAACCATTCGCGCGAATCGTCCAGATGCGATCCACGTAGTGCCACGGACCTTCGTGGCAAAACAGGATCGAGTCCGGATCCGTGGGCGAACATTGAAGATGATTCGTCCAATCGTTCTCGCGATGAATCACCTTCACCTCGCCGGTCTTGATGTTCACCACGTAAAGCGTCATCGGCGTGCCCGCAGCCCAGCGGCCTTCAAGCCTTGCTTCCCCACGGCCCGGCGGCGGCGTTCGTGGAACCGCTTTGCCATCCGGATCGACACCGATGCCGACGATCAGCGTCTCATCGGCGTTGACGGTGATATTCCCGCGCGCGGAGCCGCCGGGAATCTTCGCCACCTCGCGTGTGGCGCGAGTGTCGAGATCGGTCGCGTAAATGCTTCCTCCGCGCGTGTAGTAGATCTGCCCGGACTTGCGTCCCGTGACGAGCACACCGACACGGCCCGTGACGACCAAAGCGATTTCACGCGTCTGCAGGTGGATCGTGGAAAGCCCGCCCGGCGAAGTCACGAGTAACTTCCGGCCATCCGCGGAATAGGCGTTCTGGTGAAAGTATAGGCTCGCGGTGCCCGGCTCGCGCGAAAGGCGAATGACCTTGTGGCCTGTGGCCGGCTCGACCCATTCCGAGGGTGGCTCATCCGCAGCGCGAAGCGAACAATTACCGCTGAACAGGACAAGGGCTCCGAGCAGTTCGAGCGCAACCGCACCCGCCCTCCGACTGAAGATCGCAGTTTGACGCGCGTTCATCCGCAAAATGGAATGGAGCAGCAACATGCAATCCCTTTGTCCAAAGCTTCACAAATTCGCAATCTTCACGGGCTGGCGCGGAGCGAGGACGGCATCCCAGGCATCTTGATGCGCTGGCCGGTGTCGTGAAGTCGCCCGCCGTTGACGGAAAAAATCCACAACTCGCGATCCGGGTGGCACTGCACGATGAGATATTTGCCATCCGAAGTGAACGCGACGCCTTCAGGAATGCGTCCGATGGGAAGTTCCTCAACGACGTGGAAGGTCTTTCCCTTGCGCGCCAGCAATAGGACGCTGCCATGTTCGCTGTGATTCGGATCGGTGGCCGCGAGGTTCGAGCCGTTCATCACCACCGCTGCGAGCAGCTTCCCGTCGGGACTGATCTCGATGGACTCCGGCACCGAGCCAATCGTGACATGTTGGATCGACCGGATCGGCTTTGAATGGAGATCGATCACCGTGACGGCGTCGCGGTCGAGGCCGTTGCCGAAGCCCATTCCGGCGGTTAGCGCCAGTTCGCCATCGGGCGTGATTACGACTCGATACGGCTGGCCGTAAGTGGAAATCTTCTGCCCCGTCGCCGTGACCGTCTGGCCGTCAATCTTCAGCACCGCGATGTAACCCCCCTTCCAGGCACTCACGAGCGCAAGCTTGCCATCGGGAGCAATCGCCACGTCGGACGCGCTCTCAGCGGCCTGGCAGACCGTGACCGTTTGCCGCACCAGGATTTCCTGCCCGCGCATGGACAGGACGGACACCGTTCCATCCGCACGATTCGCGACCAGCGCGAACTTGCCATCGGGCGCGATGGAAATGCCCGACGGCTGCCGGCCCGTCGTGACTTGACCAACTACTTTCGGAGGCTTTGCAGCCAAATCGACAACGTGAACGAAATCCTCCGGCACCCAATTCGTAGGATTGGTTGGATCCATCCTCAGCGAGTTGGCGATGAGCGCGACCTTGCGGTCCCTGGTGATGGCAATGTTTGACGGCGGCCCGACGACGGAGTTCGGGACGTGAAGCAAATGCTCGACCGTTGGCGGAAACTTGCTGAAGTCGAGAATCGAAATGGAATCCGGCGCGCTGGGCTGGATTACCTTCGGCCCGCCCGACGTGAGGTCGATCTTGTTCTCGTTTCCCGAAATGACGATCTGTGCCAACCCTCGCTCCGCCACGAACGCCAGGAAAACCACGACGAACCGCAACGCGTTGAAGGGCCACCGCGCCTTATCGTGACCGAACCGGGACATGCGTGCAGGTTAGAATCCGCCCGCCGGCCAGAGCAATGCGATTGTAGAACCTGAAGAGAAACGGCCAGGACGTTTTCAAAAAGGCGCATCGTGGCACTGCCCCCATCCGCTGCCGGCGGACTCCCTCTCCTCCCTCCGAGGGAGGAGCGGGCCGGGAGGAGGGCCCTTGGGTCCAGTGATCGCCCCTCGCCGGCCCCACTGCCGTTGAATTAAAGCGGCGTCCCGCGCTTCGGCTAGCGTTGCTTTGTCCGTGCGTTGGCAGTGTTTGAGTAAACCGAGAAGCCGAGGGCATTGTAGGCGCGAACCCGGAAGTAATAGCGGGTGTTGTTTTGCAATCCGGCGCTGGAATACGCCGTCACGTTCGGACCCGTGGTGTGAATCACTTGGTACGTGGAGCCGTTCAAGGACCGTTCGATGAGGAAGCCCTCCTCGTTGGAGGAATTGTCCACCCAGGAAAGGTTGATTTGGGTGCCGCCCTGTGCGGTGGCGGCGAGGTTGCTCGGCGCTGCGGGCGGCGCGTCCCCTGTTTGTGCGTTGGCCGTCGCGAAAGCCGAGCAGCCGGCGGCGTTGCAGGCGCGCACGCGGTAGTAGTAAGTCGAGGCGGGACTGAGTCCGGTGTGGCTGTAGCTCGAAACATTGGCGCCGACCGTGGCCAGTGGCGCAAAGGTGGCGCCGTCGGTTGAGACTTCGATCTGGAAACTGGTCTCGTTGGCAGAGTTGTCCGTCCACGAAAGATCAATCTGGCTGCTCGACACGGCGTTGGCCGTGAGAGCCGCGGGCGCAGCGGGCGAAAGCACCTGCGCCGCGCCGACGACGATGGCGTTGACCTTCGCGGTCAACACCGAAGCGGCTTCGGTCTGGAATTGAATGCTGAGCACATCGCTGGCAGTCGTTACGGCCATCACCACGTCAAACGCCGCATTCGCGCCAACAGCGCCGTGAAGGTCCAGATTATCCAGCACGAGGCTGCCGTCCACCAGCACGTCGAACACGCGTTGGCCGGCTGCCGTGGCGGTCGTTTCCGCAAACTTCAGCGCGACCCAGTACGTCTGGCTGCCGCCGGAAACGGGAATGTGATACGTGAAATCCCCGTCGCGTTCGGTTTGATAGAGCGCGCTGTCCGCAGTGGCCGTAATGCTCGCGGCAGCACCGTTCACGTTGCCGGCGTCGAACCACGTGTCGGCGCGATAGACGATTCCGGCTGCATTGGTGTAAGCCGGTCCCCCCGCGTTGACGGCGTTCAGCACTTTCGCGGGATCCGCAGCAGTGACGGTGATGGCCACGTCATCGCTGGCGCTCAGTTCGCCGTCACTGGCGGTGAGACGAAAAACGTAATCGCCCGTCGTCGAGAAGCAAACCACCGTGTCCTTGGCATTCGGGTTACCCGCCACCGCCGTGCCCGGGCCGGAGATAGTGCTCCACTCGTAGCTCAACCCACCGCCAGGGAGGCCATCGTCCGTGACGGTGCCGCTCAGATTCGCCAGGCCGAGGATGCTGACCGTTTGATCCGGGCCGGCGTTGACCTGTGGCGCGTGATTCGCCTCATCGTCGAGGATTGTGATGCTCGCGCTGTTCGGCGAACCCGCGACGCAGCTCCCGCTGCTCGCCAGCGTAAGCACGACCGTTTCATCTCCTTCGACGCTGGAATCGTTAATCGGCGCAACGGCGACCGTGACGGAATTCGTGTTCGCCGGAATGATGACGGAACCGGACAACGCTTGATAATCCAAACCGGAAGTTGCGCTGCCGCTCAAACTGTAATTGACCGTGAGCGCGCCGCTCAAACATCCGTTGCGCGTCACGCGGAAGCTGGCCGTGCCGCCGCTGTTTTCCCAAACGCTCGCGTCCAGGGCCGCGATGCTGGCCGCTGGCAGGTCGTCGTCCGCGAGGGTAACCGTGCCGGTGTTAGGGAAGGCAATCGTGTAAGCGGCGTTCGCGGCGAGCGTCGCGACGATGGTTTCAGAACATTCCGCCGTCGCATCGTTCACAGGTGTGACCGTGATGTTCGCGCTGCTCGCGCCTGAGGGAATCGTCACCGAGCCGGACAGCGCCGCGTAATCCGAGCCCGAGGTCGCCGTGCCGCTGACGTTGTAAAACACCGTCATGTCCGAGGCGGTGCCGCCGCTGCGCGTAACAGTAAAAGTGCCAGTGTTGCCGCCGGATTCAGAAGCGGACGCATCGGAGGCGGTCAAAGTGACATTCGGCGCGACGGTTTGCGTCGCCGCGAAATTCTGACCGCTCACGCTCGCGCCGCTAATCGTGGCGCTCGTGCTGACGGGCGTGAACCCGTATCCCGTGAGGCTGGGGACGACACTGTAGGTGCCGCTGGCAAGTCCGTTGATGTAAAAGCCGCCGCGTGAATCGGTGACAGAACTGCGCGAGCCGGCAGTCACGGTCGCACCCGCGAGGCCGGCGCCGTTGTAAGTAATCGTGCCGCTGATGCTGTAAGTCGGGGTGGCATCGAGCGAGAAATTCCTGCCGCTCGTATTGCCACTGACGGCCAGCGGATTGCTGAAGTTCGCGGGTGAAAAGCTTGAGCCGGACAGGAGAGCGCGAATGTTCCACGAACCGGCGGGCACGCCGCTGAGCGTGAAGACGTTTTTCGCATTGCTGCCGCCGCCTTGCCTGTAACTCGTCGTAGTACGATAGCCGTCGGTCACGGTCAGGACTGTCGTCGACGCCACGCCGGTGATTTCGCCGCTCACATTATAGGTGGGCGTGACGAAGTTGAGGTTGGCCACGTTCGCGTCGGCAACCGTGACAGGATTGGCGAATCCGCTCGGCGTGAACGTGTAGCCCGGCTTCGTTGCCGTGAGCGTGTAGGAGCCGTTGGGCTCGTTGTTGATGGTGTAGTCGCCGTTCGGATTCGTGTTCGCGCTGCGGACGCCGTCGCTCACTTGCGCGTCCGCCACGCCCACACCGCCGTCGGTCACGCGGCCGCTGAGGCTGTAGGTCTTGGGCGTCGCAACAAAGTTGATGCCGGTCGAACTCGGCCCGACGGTCAAGGGATTCGAGAAGCCGCTTGCCGCGAGGACTGAGCCGTAACACACAGCGCCGACGGTGTAACTGCCGGACGTGAGCCCCACGATGGTGTAATAGCCATCGGAGTCCGTGAAGCAGCCGCGATAAGTCGAACCAGTCTTGCCATTGTGAACGCGCGCGCCTTCCACCGGATTGCCGCTCCCATCCGTGACGCGCCCGCTGATGCGGAACGTCGAAGGCGAGCCGACCGTGATGACGATCCAGCGGCTGGCGGTGCCGCCTTTCATGTCGGACGCCACGCAGCGCACGACGTATTCGCCGGCGGTGCTCCACGATTTGGTCGGAGTCGCCGTGTTCAGCCCGTACGTTTTGTCATCGAAGTCCCAGTAATACGCGAGCGTGTCGCCGTTCGCGTCGCCAGCGGTTGCGGTAAACGTGATGGGCGTGCCGGCTGGCACAGCCGTGGCGCTGGCGCTGATGTCGAGGGTGGGCGCGCTGTTGCCGGGGTAGCTGCCGAGGTTGACGACGACATCGAGCGACTGCGGCGTGGTGCCGCCCTTGCCGATGGGCGTGATGTGAACGCCGGCGCCGGAATCCGAGAACGTGCGGCCAATCAACAGCGCCGAATCGGTTTTTCCGTCCGGCGAGCCTGGCGTGGTGTCGAGCAGTTCGCTGCCCGGATTGTTGTTGTTGGCATTATCGGCGCGGCGGATGCCCGCGCCGTTCATCAGCCAGGTGTTGCCGGTGAATTTCTGGCGGAAGTCCACCCAGTAGTTCTTCGTGCTGGTGCGCGGCACGCTCAGGCCGCGAATGAAGTTGCTCGACGTGATGAAATCGTGCGCATAGATGCGATAGGTGCCGCTGTTGCTGGCGGTGAGAGTGCCGTCGGGCGCAATCCAGTTGAGAACGCTCTTGTAGCGGGGATTGAAGTGATACGCGCCCGCGCCGGCCGCGCCCATCGTGTCGAAGCTGTCGCCATATTCCTGCCACGTGCCGGGGCCGATGGGCGATTCGTCGGTGGGATTCCAGGAGTTGGCGTGCCAGAGGCGGTAGTTATGCCCGAACTCGTGCGCGGCGACCCCGGCGCTCGAGCTCTTGAGCCAGCAACCGCGCGCGCCAACATAGGCCGCGCCCGAGAAGGCGCCCGGCCCGCCGTTGTAACGGACGGCGTCCAGATTCCAGTTCACCGAATCGTAGCCGTCCAGCTTCGCCGCCGCGAGCGCGTCGCTGCGCACCGAGTAAATATCGTTGGAAACATAGTAGGCGGTGTCGTGCGGCAGAATGTAAACCGGCGTGAAGGTCGGCACGATGGTGGTCGTCTCGTACGAGCCTTCGCGGAAAAAGTTGTCCGCGTTCGTCAACATGGTCTGGGAGTCCGACAGGGTTTGGGGATCGGAAGTCTGATCGGAAAACCGCACGCGGACGTAGAGCAGCGTTCGCGTGCCTTGCGACCAACTGTCGAGCGAGCCGGCGGCGGCGATCGTTCCCGAGCCGGCGCCCTCGGCGGCGAGCAATTGCCCTTCCAGCACTTCAATGTGTCCGCCGTTGCACAGGATGCGAATCTGCCCGCCCACGTCCACGACCGCCCCGGCGTTCTCGACGGAGATGGGTTGTTTCGAAACAGGACACTGGGCATTTTCCGGAGCGATTTCCGACGCGCGCGCCGCCGCTTCGGTGGCGTCGAGCACGCGGACCGGACTTTCACTCAGCGCCAGGGCGTCATCAATCGCGATGCCGTGCAACGGAATGTTCTCGGTTGACGTCTGAGACAGGCGGCGGCCATACACGAACGCGCGGTAAACCTGGCCATTGAGATGCGCCGTGCGGGTGATTCCGGCAATCTGTCCCTCCGCATCCGGTTCCGGCAGCACGCCCAGCACGCCCAGATCGCCGCGCCCGCTGACGGTTTGCTCCAGATGTCGGGTAATGGACTCGGGCAATTGCTGGCGTTGCGCGAACGGGATGGCTTCTTCCAGGGCACGCTGCGGGTCTTCCGCGATCAAGCGCGCCATCGCTTCACGCCGCTGCCGGGCCAGGGCTTCGCCCTCGGCTTCGAGGCCCGCTCTGGACGCCGCGTCAGTCTCCTGTTGGTAGCGCGAAAGCCAGCCGTGAAACGGAGCGAACAGGTTGCCCGGGGACGGAGGGGCATCCGTGAAACCGTCCGGCGCGCTGGCGGGCGGGGTTGGTGGCGCTGGGAGTGGACTCGCCGACACTGCGTCGCCGGGCGCCGGCGCGGCGGGTTGCAGGCCCTCGCCAACGAGCGCCTCCTCGGCGACTGCTGGTGGATGAGTGACATCGGTTGCTGATGGATCCTCGAGGAATAATCCAGTAACGACAATGCCTGTTACGACAGCGACTGCAAGGGTGCCCCAAAACCGTATTTGCTTCTGTTTCATACTTGATGTTGAGCGATTACACTTC